>NZ_NOZF01000143.1:0-45721 GCF_002258565.1 Rhodococcus sp. 05-2254-6 | reverse complement strand
GGTCGTCCGAAACGCGGACAAGGCCTCTCCGCTGGCCGAACGCGGCGTCGTGGTTCGGGTCGCCAATTACTCCGATTCCGCCACGATGTCGGCGGGTGCGACACCACGCTCGATGAGTGCGTCGACGACGAGTCCGCCGAGATTGCCCGTTGCTCCTGTTACCGCTGTGGTCATGATCGAACTCCTGAAGTCGAGGTGTCGAGTACACCCTCACTATGCACTTACTTTTCGTGCAGTGCAAGCTTTCCAGTCATTACTGACTCTTTGATATGCGCTAGCATGGCGATATGTCCGAGCCCGCAGAATCTCTCGAAGCGTCCGTCTTCGCGCGTGACTGTGCGTCGAGGCAGACATTGCAGAACGCCACCAGCAGGTGGGGCGTGCTCGCCCTCGCCGCCCTCACCGAGGGCGACTATCGATTCAACGCGTTGCGCCGACGCGTCGACGGCGTCAGCGAACGCATGCTCTCGCAGACCCTCCAGACCCTCGAGCGGGACGGCCTCGTGGTTCGCACCGTCCTCGAGACCATTCCACCGAAGGTGGAGTACAGCCTCACCCCGCTGGGACGCGACGTCGGTACGCGACTGAGCGATCTCATCGAACTGATCGAAGGCAAAATGCCTGCCGTCCTCGAGTCACGCGCCGAACACGACGCCCGCTGATCGGCCGAGTTCAGGCGGGCGGCGTCACCAGACACCACTCGTTGCCCTCGGGATCGAGCAGCACCTGGAAGGTTCCCGCCGCGTCGGAGTGTCGGTCGCCGAGCACCCTCGCACCCAGGGCGACGGCCGGCCCGACGGCACGGTCGATATCCGGTACGGCGACGTCGAGGTGTAGCCGGTTCTTACCCGCTTTGCCCTCCGGGACTCGCTGAAACGCCAACCGAGTGAACCCGGGGACATCGACGAAGTGCCATGCGGCGTCACGCACCATCGGCTCTCCGCCGAGTACCGCGGCCCAGAATTGCGCCAGCGATGCCGGGTCCGTGCAGTCGAAAACGACCTCGTCGATGCGTCCGATCACGGTCCGATCCTAGAGGCCACGCACACCCACCAGCGCGTTATTTCAGCGTGATACTACCGAGACGTTTCCGTGATGATGCCGAACCCGTGCCGCGTTCGGACCCGTCGATACTCGACTCCAGGGCGTGCGGGCCCTGCGCACCATCGGCCCGACGACCGACACGCTCGGCACACCGGTGCCGACGCACTGATCTGGGGAGGCATTCACCATGTTCCACACCAAGAGGATTGTCGGCGGGGCGGCAGCATTCGGATTCGCGTGTGCATTCGCGGCACTGGTACCCGGGACTGCATCCGCAGCACCGGTCGCCTGCACCACCGCACCCGGAGGGGCCGATGTCGCTGCGCTCGTCGGAGGATCGCAGTGCGACAGCTCCGCAGACGTCGCGAGTGCGGCGGCCGGTCTCGGCCTCGAAGGCTGGGGTTCGGCCGAGGCGATGAACAACGCAGCCGCCCTTGCACTCGGACTGAACGGTGGAACTGCAGTGAGCAACGGCAGTTTCGGTGGCGCGCCTGCAGCGATCGCCTTCGGCCCCGGTGCTGTCGCACAGAACACGGCAGCCGGTCTCGGGCTCTCCATCGCGGTGGCAGCACCGGGCTCCACCATCACCCTCACCCCGAACGGCGCGGTGTGCAACGGTGCCGGAATCGCGGGCAGCTTCACCACCCTGCAGGGCTGCATCGGCTGACGTGCGCCACGGGGGGTGTGAGTGGGCGATATGGATGTCACCGAAGGCTGTGTGATCTACAGTCTCAGTGACCGGCAGTCTCGGTCACCCACAATCTCGGAACGCGAGTCGGAAACGGCACGCTGAACAAGGAGTTCGACGGCAATGATGTCCTACCTGCTCTACGACGTTCTGCTCCCCCAACTCGGCCACGACGTCGCGTCGTACTGGGCACACCTGCTGGTTGTCGCCCCGATCTGAGTTCTTTCGACCTGCCACGACGAAGACATCCCCGCTCGGCCGTCTCGGCCGGGCGGGGATGTCTCGTTCGAAACCGGAATCGAATCAGACCGGCTGGGGCAACAGTCGGGTCAACACATCCGACAGGGTCACGACGCCGACGCTGCGAGCCGGATCGTCCGCCGCCGCCGAACCGTCGACCACCAGTGCCAGGTGATGCCGGGTCTCGCGCATCGACTGCAGGGCAACGTACACCGGCGTCGTCGCCTCCAGCGTGTATGCCGGACGCGTGATCTCGGCGAGGGTCTGCGGAGCGGTCAACGTGTCGCGCACGTGCACCACGCCCTTGACCACGTCCGCGTCGCTGACCAGGATCCGCAGATGTCCCGAGCGACGTGAGGCCTCGCGCACGTCGTCGATCGTCGCTGTGGACGGTACCGACGTGGGCTTGCCGAACTGACGCACCAGGTCACCGACGGTCAATTCCTGCAGTTCCAGCGCACTCGAGATCTGCGCCTGATAGCTGGCATCGAGGGCACCGACGTTCACCGAATGCTCCACCAGCTGCCGAAGGTCGTCCGCGTTCTGACCCGTACCCACGGTGTCGGCCGGCTCGACGCCGACCCGCCGCAGGCACCAGTTCGCCATGTTGTTCAGTGCCGTCAGAACCGGACGGGTGACAAACATGAACCCGCGCATAGGGATTGCGAGCATCGTCGCGGACTTCTCCGGATGGGCGATGGCCCAGGACTTCGGAGCCATCTCACCGACCACCAGGTGCAGGAAGGTGACGACGATCAGCGCGAGCACGAAACCGAGGACGTCGGCGAACCAGTACGGCAGGCCACCGCTCTCGAACAGAGGTGTGAGCCAGTAGTGCACGGCCGGCTTCGTCGTCGCACCGAGACCGAGGGTGCAGACGGTGATGCCGAGCTGGGAGCCGGCGAGCAGAACCGTCAGCTCGGACGAGCTGCGCAGCGCCGCACGAGCGGAGCGTGAATTGGGTGCCGCGTCTTCGAGCCGATGCCGCTTGGCGGCCAACAGCGCGAACTCGACGGCCACGAAGAAGGCACTGGCAGCGATGAGGCCGATCGTGACGGCCAGGAAAATCCAGATGTTGCTCATCGGTGCACACTTTCCTTCGACTCGGCCGACTCGTCGTCGTGTTCGGGGTCACGCTCGCCGAGCGTCAGAGTCAGCAGGGACGGGACGTGGCTGTCGATCTCCTCGATCTCGAGGATGACGAAACGAACGGGACTCTCCTCGTCGTTCGCCAGATCGGCGTTGTCCGGTGGTAGGTCCACTTCGATCCGTTCCCCGACATCGGGGAGAGATCCGTTGTGCGCGATGGCGAAACCGGCAATGGTCTCGTAGTCACCCTCGGGCAGATCGATGCCGATGGCACGTTCGACCTCGTCGACGTGCACCTCGCCGGCCATGGTCCAGCTGCCGTCGTCGGCACTGACCGGGCTCGGATCGGACAGGTCGTCGTCGTGCTCGTCGGTGATCTCGCCGACCAGCTCCTCGGCCAGGTCCTCGATCGTGATGACGCCGGTCAGACCGCCGTATTCGTCGATCACACAAGCCAATTGGTTCTTGGTCGAGCGCAACTCGCGCATCGCGTCGGGCAGGGTCTGGATCTCCGGGAGGATCAGCGCGTCACGCGTGAGCTCGGAGATCGGCGTGGAACCCGGCACCGTCGCGGACAGGACGTCCGCGAGATGGACGACGCCGACGATACCGTCGTCCTCGTCGAGCACCGGATACCTCGAGTGCTCCTGCCCCATCAGGGCAGCGACCTCGCTGAGAGTGTCGGTGTCTCGGACCGTCGCCGATCGCGAACGCGGGATCATCGCGTGTTCGACTGTGCGAGTGGGGAAATCGAGGATTCGATCGAGCAGCGTCGACAACTCGTCGGGCAGATCGCCGGTCTCGCGGGAATCCGAGACGATGTGCTCGAGGTCGCGCAGGCTCGCCGAGTGCTCCACGTCGTGGACCGGCTCGATCTTGAGAGCCTTGAGCAACAGGTTCGACGACTGGTCGAAGATGGTGATCAACCACCCGAAGAGCTTGAGGTAGATGGTCGTCGACAGCGAGAGCCATCGAGCCACCGGCTCGGGGCGGGCGATGGCGAAGTTCTTCGGGAACAGTTCACCGAAGAGCATCTGCACGAACGTCGCGAACGTGATGGCCAGAACGGCACCGAGGCCGACACCGACGGCCGTCGGAACTCCGACGCCGCCCAGTATCGCGCCGAAGGACTGACCGATCAGCGGTTCGGCGACGTAGCCGACCAGCAGGCCGGTGACCGTGATGCCCAGCTGCGCACCGGACAGCATGAACGACGTGCGCTTGGTGACGGTCAGGGTACGAGCGGCGACGGCGTCACCGGCCTCGGCACGCGCCTTGAGCCGGGACCGGTCGACGGTCATGTACGCGAATTCCTGAGCTACGAAGTAGCCGGTCGCGACGGTGATGAGGAAAACGACGAGCAGGCCGAGCAGAAGAGTGAGCAGAACGCTCATTCGCCGGACACCGCCTCGCACGTAGTAGCTGTGGTGCGGGGGGCCGTGTCCGGCCCGGGTTTATCGCTGTCCATGATTCCTCAGGGTCGTAATGGGTGAAGTTTGTCCGATACTACCGGGTCGAAGTCGGTGTCGGGTCACGGCGCCTTCACGACCAGGACGGGAACCGGGCAGTCCAGCAGCACTCGCTGCACGGTGCTGCCCATCAGGAACTTGCCCACCGCGGAGCGACGCTTGGAGCCGATGACGACCATGCCCGCACCGACGTCTGCGACGAGATCGACCAGCGCGCCGGCCGGGTCGCCCCCGTCGGGCTCGACGCGCACAGTGGTGGCAGTTCCGGGAAGGGTTTTCTCCACCTCGGCCTGCGCTGCCGCGCGGTCCTCTGCCGATACGGAATCGCGGTCCACCACGGACAACACGATCAGCTCGGCCTGACGCAGCTCGGCCTCGGCGGCACCGCGGCGCAACGCTTCCTGCCCCTCCGGTGTGTTGCTCATCGCTACTGCCACTGCGCTCGCTACCGACACGTTCTCTCCCGTTGCTCGTTGCTCGTCTTCACCGAGGATCACCCTCGGGGATTTGTGAACTGGACTAATCAGACAAACTGTATCTAACCTGACGCTGTGACACCCCACACGAAAGGTCTCTGATGGCGATATCGCCCACACTGCTACGAACGGCCGGAGCCTTGGTGGTGGTGGGAGCAGTCACCGTTGCCGGAATCGACGCCGCTCGCAGTGCCAGCGGCTCCGACGCCCGAGCCAAATTGACACTGATCGCACCGGCCGCCGCGGGCGGAGGCTGGGATCTGGTCGCCCGCGAATCGCAACAGGCGCTACGTAGCGACGGCATCGTCAACAACGCTCAGGTCGTCAATGTCCCCGGTGCCGGCGGCACAATCGGCCTGAGCCAACTCGACAACCTCAGCGGTCAGCCCACCACCGTCATGATCACCGGAACCGTCATGCTCGGCGGCATCGCGATCAACAACTCCGAGACCACCCTGGCCGACACCGTCCCGATCGCCAAGCTCGCCGAGGACTTCGAGGTCTTCGTGGTGCCCAAGGATTCACCCATCCAGAATCTCGAGGACATGATCGAGGCATGGCGGGCCAATCCCGGTGGACTACCGATCGGCGGCGGCTCCCTCGGCGGAATCGACCACATCGTCGCGGGTCAGTTGGCGCAGGAAGCCGACATCGACCCGGCCGCAATCAATTACATCGCCTACTCCGGAGGTGGCGAGGTCCTGACGTCGCTGCTGTCGAACACCGTCGGCGTCGCGGTCAGTGGCTTCAACGACTTCCGCGACCAGATCGAGGCAGGCAACGTACGCGCACTCGCCGTCGCCTCGCCCGAGCCGCTCGAGGGATTCGACGTGGACACGTTCATCGAACAGGGCTACAACGTCGACCTCGTGAACTGGCGTGGAATCGTTGCGCCCCCGGGGATCTCGGACGAGGACCGGCAAACTCTCGTCGACATCGTCACCGAGATGGTCGAAACCGAGCAGTGGGCCACGGCCGTCGAACGCAACCGCTGGAAGGAATCCGTCCTGACCGGAGACGAATTCGGCGAATTCCTCGAGGTCGAGCAGACACGGATCACCGGAATTCTCGAGGAATTGGGGCTGGTATGACAACGACGACCACAGACACCGACACGGGTACGTCCCGGTCGTTCTGGACCGGCCGCAGCGGCCTGATCGTCCCGGCACTTCTCGTTGCACTGGGAGTGTTCCTGGTCTACGGAACCGTCACGATGGATGTTCCGTCCACCGCCACCTCGCCTGGCCCACAGGTCTTTCCGGCCATCGTCGCCGGCGGCTGCTTCGTCGTCGCCCTGTTGGTCACCATTCAGTTGATGGTCAAGCCCGACGTGATCGACCGCGGGGTCGACGCCGACGGAAAGCCGCACACCGGCACCGTCAGCAACTGGCGAACCCTGTCGATCACCGTCGGATCGGTGGCATTGTTCATCGCCCTGCTCGACCCGCTCGGCTGGGTCCTGGCCGGCGCGCTGCTGTTCTGGGGCGTGTCGGTCGGATTGGGCGGTCGCCGTTACGTGTTCGACGCGGCAGTAGCACTGCTGGTCTCGAGCACGATTCAGATCGCATTCTCCGCTGGCCTCGGGCTGACCCTGCCCGGCGGCGTCCTCGCCCACATCTTCTGACGGAGCTGAACTTCTGATGGATTCATTGAGCAATCTCATCGACGGATTCGGCACCGCGCTGACTCCGATGAACCTCGTCTGGGTGTTCGTCGGCGCGCTGCTCGGAACCGCCGTGGGCGTCCTGCCCGGTCTCGGCTCCGCCATGGCCGTGGCCCTGCTGCTGCCCGTCACCTTCACCCTCGACCCGACCGCCGCGCTGATCATGTTCGCCGGAGTGTATTTCGGCGGCCTGTTCGGCGATTCCATCTCGGGCATTCTGATGAACACCCCCGGCAACAGCACTGCGATCGCAGGCACGTTCGAGGGCCATCGAATGGCCAAGAACGGCCGCGCCCCACAGGCTTTGGCCACCTCGGCGATCGGCGCGTTCATCGGCGGTATCGTCGCGACGACCCTGGTGGTGTTCTTCGCCCCGACGCTCGCCGCCTTGGCGACCAACTTCGGTCCCGCCGAATATCTCGCCCTCGCGGTGTTCGCGTTCATCGCCACCTCGGCGGTGGTCTCGGACTCCGCACTCAAGGGCCTGACCGCACTGCTGATCGGCCTCACACTCGCCGTCATCGGTATCGACGGCCCCTCGGGCGCTTCACGATTCACGTTCGAGGTTCCTGCCCTGTTCGACGGCATCCACATCGTCGTCATCACCGTCGCGATGCTCGCCCTCGGTGAGGTCATCCACATCGCGTCGAAGATCGGTCGACCCGAGGACCGTTCGCTGATCAAGTCGCAGGGACGACCGTGGCTGAGCAAGGCAGAGTTCCGCGATGCGTTGCCGGCATGGATGCGCGGTACGGCATTCGGCGTACCGTTCGGTGTGATCCCCGCAGGTGGTGCCGAAGTGCCGAGCTTCCTGGCCTACGGCACCGAGCGCAGGCTCGATCGCAAGCGCGAGAAGCCGATGTTCGGCAAGGGGGCCATTCGCGGCGTCGCGGGTCCCGAGGCGGCCGGAAACTCCACGGCCGGAACGGCAATGGGCGCGCTGTTGGCTCTGGGTCTGCCCACGTCGGCGACGGCCGCAATCATGTTGGCGGCCTTCCAGCAGTACGGCATGCAACCCGGGCCCCTGCTCTTCGAGCGCAGCGGCGACATCGTCTGGGCCCTGCTGGCCAGCCTGTTCGTGGCCATGATCGTGCTGTTGATCCTCAACCTGCCGTTCGCACCGCTGTGGGCGCAGCTGCTGAAGATCCCGAAGAACTACCTCTACGCCGGTATTTCGGTGTTCGCAGCTCTCGGCGTCTACGCGTCGAGTGCGTCGATCGTGGACCTGATCTTCATGCTCGGGCTCGGCATCGTCGGATTCATGATGCGGCGCTACGAAATTCCGCTCGCACCGGTGCTCATCGCGGTGATCCTCGGCCCGCTCGCCGAGGAATCACTGCGACGCGCACTGGCCGTCAGCGAAGGAGATCCGTCGATTCTGATCAGCAGCGGCATCACCATCGTGCTCTACGCACTGATGGTCATCGCCGTGGTGTTCTCGATCGTCAGCAAGATCCGCGCCCGTAAGACCGCGGACTTCTAGAGCTCTGTGTGCCCACAGATTGTTCAGATGCCCACCTGTGACGGTGGGCATCTGAATCTGGTCGGCAAACGCCGGGCACTGCTAGTGCTGCAAGGCCGGGTAATCCGTGTAGCCCTCGGCACCATCGGTGTAGAAGGTGCTCGGGTCGGGCTCGTTCAACGGCAGATCCTCGCGCCAGCGGTAGGCGAGGTCGGGGTTGGCGATTGCCGGACGGCCGACGACAACTGCGTCGCCGATGCCGTTGTCGAGAAGTGAGAGCGCCTCGTCGCGGGTGGTGATCTCACCGAAGCCACTGTTGACGAGCACCGGGCCGCCGAAGGCCTGTCGCAGATCCTGGACGAGCTCACCCGACGGGTCCTTGTGCAGCACACTGAGGTACGCCAGTCCCAGGGGGGCGATTCGATCGACCAATGCGCGGTAGGTGGTGCGCACGTCGTCGGCGTCCGTCTCGAGCGCGTCCTGGATGTTGTGCTCGGGTGAAATGCGAATTCCGACCTTGCCCGCTCCGAGAGCGGCGACCACTGCCTCGACGACCTCGGCCACGAATCGGGCCCGATTCTCCGGCGAGCCGCCGTACGAGTCGTCGCGCTGGTTCGAGGCGGGCGAAAGGAATTCGTGCAACAGATATCCGTTGGCACCGTGGATCTCGACGCCGTCCATTCCGGCGGCGATCGCGTTCTTCGACGCCTGCACGAAGTCGGCGATCACCGAGGGCAGCTCGTCCTCACGCAGCGCACGCGGGGTGGGGTACGCCTTCTTGCCCTCGTAGGTGTGGGTTTCGCCCTCGATGGCAATGGCACTGGGCCCGACGACCTCGCGGCCACCCGTCGTCGCCTCGTGGGTCACGCGACCGGCGTGCATCACCTGCGCGAAGATCCGTCCGCCGTCGGCGTGCACTGCATCGGCGACGTTGCGCCAGCCCTCGATCTGCTCGTCGGTCACCAGACCGGGCTGACCGGGGAAGCCCTGGCCTGCATGGCTGGGGTACGTACCTTCACTGACGATCAGACCCAGGGATGCGCGCTGCTTGTAGTGCTCGACCACCAGCGGGCCCGGTACACCGTCCTGGCCGGAGCGCGTCCGCGTGAGCGGGGCCATCACCAGCCGGTTGTCGAGCTTCAGGTCACCGAGCGCCAACGGGGTAAACAACTTCATGGATCTCTCTCCTCACGAGTGCGTGCACAGTACTTGCCACTGCTCACTCCGAACTCGAAAGATCCACCGAGCTATTCCGTCTCGAGACATTGCTCACGCCGAACGCAGCAGTGGTGCGGACAAGTGCCCTCCGAGGCACTTATCCACACCACTGTTCTATCTGGTCGTTCCGACAGGCTCCACTCCTGCGCGCAGCGCACTACAGGATGTAGAGCATCTCCTGATACGTCGGCAGCGGCCACAGATCGTCGGCCACCATGGCTTCCAGAGTGTCCGCCGCAGATCGAACGGCGGCCATCGCGGGCAGCAGTTCGTCCTTGGCGTGCGTCGCCTCGGCGAGGGCCTCGCCGCCGGGGTCGGCTTCGAGCGCGGCCTTCAACGTCGCCAACGCTGCCCGCAGCTCAGCGAGCGGTGCCGAGACCGCCTGCAGCGCAGTCATGTCGACGTCGTCGACGCCCGCACCCTTGAGTGCACTGACGTTCTGCGCCAGCTCGGTCTGATAGCGCACGGCTGCGGGGAGAATGGACGTCTGGCCCATCTCCAGTGTCAGACGCGCCTCGACGAACACCGTCAATGCGTACTGTTCGAGCCCGATCTCGTAGCGCGAGTGCATCTCTCGGTGGTTGAACACCTTGTACTTCTCGAACAGTTCCATCGCCGAGTCCGAGATGAGTTCGGGCAACGCGTCGAGCGTCGTACGCAGGTTCGGCAGGCCGCGGGCCTCGGCCTCGATCTGCCAGTTGTCGGAGTAGCCGTCGCCGTTGAACACCACCGCGCCGTGCTCGGTGATGATCTCGGTCAACAGGTTCTGCACGGCGGTGTCGAAATCGGTTCCCTCGGCGACGGCCGCTTCGAGGTTGGTCGCCATGTAGTCGAGAGCCTCGGCCATGATCGTGTTGATCGTGACCATCGGACCGTTGACGGTCTGCATCGAACCGGGTGCGCGGAACTCGAACCTGTTGCCGGTGAACGCGAACGGACTGGTTCGGTTGCGGTCGCCGGGATCGGTCGGCAGCACGGGCAGAGTGTCGGCACCGATCATCATGGTGCCCTTGCCCTTCGACGACGTGGCCGCGCCCTTGGCGATCTGGTCGAACACGTCGGCGAGCTGATCGCCGAGGAAGATCGAGATGATCGCGGGCGGAGCCTCGTTCGCGCCGAGGCGATGATCGTTGGTCGCCGACGCCACCGAGGCGCGCAGCAGACCGCCGTACTTGTGCACCGCACGGATGACGGCAGCACAGAAGACGAGGAACTGTGCGTTGTCGTGGGGATTGTCGCCGGGAACCAGCAGCGATCCCAGATCGGAGTTACCGAGCGAGAAGTTGACGTGCTTGCCGGAGCCGTTGACGCCTTCGAAGGGCTTCTCGTGGAACAGGCATTCCATGCCGTGCTTCTTGGCGATGGTCTTGAACGTGGTCATCAACAGTTGCTGGTGATCGGCTGCGATGTTGCCGCGCTCGAACATGGGCGCGATCTCGAACTGCCCGGGTGCGACCTCGTTGTGCCGGGTCTTGGCCGGAATGCCGAGCTTGAACAGCTCGCGCTCGGTGTCCATCATGAAGCCGAGCACACGCTCGGGAATGGCCCCGAAGTAGTGATCGTCGAACTCCTGGCCCTTGGGCGGCTTCGAGCCGAACAGGGTGCGGCCGGCATTGAGCAGGTCGGGCCGGGCCAGGAAGAAGTGTCGGTCGACCAGGAAGTACTCCTGCTCCGGACCACAGAACGAGACGATGTTCTCGATGTTCTCGTGCCCGAACAGCTTCAGGATCCGCTCGGCATGCCCACCCATGGCCTGCTGCGAACGCAGCAACGGGGTCTTGTGGTCGAGGGCCTCACCGGTCATCGAGACGAACACCGTCGGGATGCACAGGGTGTTGCCGTTCGGATTCTCCAGTACGTACGCCGGGCTGGTGACGTCCCAACCGGTGTACCCACGAGCCTCGAACGTGTTGCGCAGGCCGCCGTTGGGGAAGCTCGACGCGTCGGGCTCGCCCTGGATCAGCGTCTTGCCCGCGAATTCCGCGAGCGCGCTGCCGTCACCGACCGGGTCGAAGAAGCTGTCGTGCTTCTCGGCCGTCAAGCCGGTGAGGGGATAGAAGACGTGCGCATAATGCGTCGCGCCCTTCTCCAGTGCCCAGTCCTTCATCGCCGACGCCACCGCGTCGGCGACCAGGGGGTCGAGCTTCTTGCCTTTGTCGATGGTCGCCATCACCGACTTGAACACGGATTTGGGCAGTCGCTTCTGCATGACGACCTTGCTGAAGACGTTCTCTCCGAAGATCTCGCCCGGCTTCTCGTCTCCGACGAAGCTGACCGCAGGCGGCACATACGCCTCGACGTCTTTGATCGCCTGCAGGCGTACGGTATTTCCACTCATGGCTACCCCTTGACAAGGTGCTGCTCCACAGCTGGATTTTGTGGAGTCCGACCCGGCGACTGTACGAATGCGACGTGGCGGTCGTGTTTCGTCGCTGTGTCCACTGCGATGCAAAACAAACCGGGAGGCAAAAACGGCGACCGGAGTTTCCTTCCACGCAGGCGGGGGTAACTCCGTAGCCAGCGTAAACAACCGAAAGCGAGCCCCATGAGCGACCAGCTGACCGTCCGCAGAGTGATCGACGCTCCCTCGGCGTCGGTGTTCACCGCACTGGCCAACCCCGAGGTTCAGGCCGCGGTCGACGGCTCGGAGATGTTGCGTGGTGCGATCGACCCCACGCCGCTCGGCACCGTGGGCGACACCTTCGCGATGGACATGTACCAGCCGGAAATCGGCGAGTACGTCATGGAGAACACCGTGTTCGTGTTCGAGCAGGACCGACGTATCGGTTGGATTCCCAATCGCCAGGGCATGGAACCTCGTGGCACGCGGTGGTCCTGGGAACTCGAGGAGGTCGCCGACGACCGGACAGCCCTGACACAGGTGTACGACTGGTCTCGAGTCACCGACCCGGAATTCCGGAAGATGGCCGGCTTCCCACGGGTGACCGAGGAACAGATCGTGGGCACCATGCGCCGGCTCGCCGAGCACCTCGGCGTCCCGCTCGAAGACTGATCCCCGACGACAGGAAGAACTCTCATGGTCGACGTCACCCGCACCTTCACCGCCGCTGTTCCGATCGAGAAGGCGGCCGCCTTTCTACGCGACTTCTCCCATGCGCCGTCGTGGGATCCTGGAACCCAGAGTTGCACACAGATTTCCGACGGTCCGGTCGCCGTCGGAACGCAGTGGCACAACGTGTCCAAGCTGTTCGGTATCACCACGGAGTTGACCTACACCTTGGTCACCGACGAGCCTGATCACATCGTGCTCGAGGGCGAGAACAAGACGGCCACCAGCGTCGACGACATCACGTTGACTGCCGAAGGATCGCACTCCACCCGAATCGACTACCACGCGAAGGTCGAATTCAACGGTGCAGCCAAGGTAGCCGGCCCGTTCCTGAAGGCGGGATTCGAGGCGAAAGTCGCGCCGGACACCGTGGAGAAGATGACCGAGGCGCTCGAGCGACTGGGCTGACGCCCTACTTGCGTGCGAAAACGGTGAAGTTGTCCGCTGAGCTCGTCAGAACGTCGGGTGCCACGATCGAACCGTCGTCGGCGAAGATCTCGGAGATGGTGAACCCGGCATCGGTCACCAGTCGGCGCACGTCTGCCACGGTGGTGAAGTGCATGAACGGAGCGAAATCGTGCGCAGCGAGCGGCGCTACGGCCCACGTTCCGCGATCGACGACTCGAGAGCGCGCAGACCACCAATTGGCAACGCTACGAACGACTCCGGCGGGATCGAGCAGTCGCCTACCGACGGCCGTCACGCCACGCTCGAGTGAGAACGTGAACCGCTGGGTCGGTCTGCTCAACTGAAACGGCTTCTCCCCGAACGACGGTCCGTTGCGGTTGAGAGTGGAGAACACCAGAATTCCGGACTCGCCGAGAACTCGGTGAAATTCTGCGAGTACCCGGACTCGTTCGTCGTGGTTCACGGTGTCGATTCCGTTGTTGCTGAACACGATCAGGCCGAATTGGCCGTCCGAGAAGTCCACCAGGTTGCGCGCGTCGGCCACGTGCACCTGCAGGTCGGGAAAGTTTCGCCGAAAGGCGTCGACCATGGTGGGTGCGTAGTCGATCGCAACGTAGCGGTCGCTGATCAGCCGAAGCAGCGCCGTGGTTCGGCCGCTGCCGACTCCCACGTCCAGTATCGGCGTTCCGCGCGCAACCGAGGCCGCAGCCACCAGCGCCGCCGCCTCCCCGCGGTCGAGAAAGCCGTCGGTGGGTCCCGCGTGCTCCACGTACGCCGCAGCCACCCGCTCACTGTCGAACACGTCTCGATTGTGGTCTGTGGACACCAGATCACCTTCGCTTCCCACCCTGCGGACACAAGCGTCGCTCCCCTGCGGTCAGACGGTACCGGCGAACCCTGAGGTGCGCCTGAGGTCTCGTGCGTCCACCACACCCCCATCCGGGGGTATTCATCGAGTGACTCGGATCACTACCGTTCGTCGCACTCGGTATCGCGCATTCACCCGATACCCGACAAAACGGAGGAACCATGACCACTGTCTCACCCGACGACCCGGGTGTGTCCGCATCGACGCCACCTACGGTGCAGACCAAGACCAGTGTCCGCCGGGTCGCTGTCGCCAGTGGCATCGGCACGACGATCGAGTTCTACGACTTCTTCATCTACGGCACCGCGGCCGCCCTGGTCTTCCCGACGATCTTCTTCCCGGCCCTCGGCTCCACCGCAGGCACCGTGGCCTCGTTCGCGACGTTCGCGGTCGCGTTCATCGCCAGGCCCGTCGGCGCAGTGCTGTTCGGGCACTTCGGTGACCGCATCGGCCGCAAGAAAACCCTGATCTCGACGCTGTTGCTGATGGGGGTGTCCACGTTCGCCATCGGCCTGCTCCCCGGCGCGGAGACGATCGGCGTGGCTGCTCCGATCATCCTGGTGCTGCTCAGGTTCGGCCAGGGGTTCGCAGTGGGTGGTGAATGGGCAGGCGCGACACTGCTGACGGCCGAGTACGCGCCTCCTGGCAAACGCGGCTTCTACGCGATGTTCCCTCAGCTGGGACCGTCCGCCGCGTTCATCTTCTCCAGCGCGACATTCCTCGCGACCGGACTGCTGCTCGGCGACACCAACGAGACGTTCCTCAACTACGGTTGGCGAATCCCGTTCCTGCTCAGCGCCGTTCTGGTACTCATCGGCCTGTACATGCGCCTCGCCATCGAGGAGACCCCCGTCTTTCGCGCCAACAAGCTCGCCGAGGAGCAGGCACCGGCGAACGCAGCACCGACGAAACTGCCGATCTTCGACGCCTGGCGCATCCAGAAGCGCGAGATCATCACTGCTGCAGGCGCATTGGCATCTCTGTTCGCCTTCTTCTACATGGGTACCGCGTACCTGACCAGCTACGGCACCAAGACACTCGGGTTCGACCGGCCGTTCGTGTTGATCACCGGAATCGGTGCCGCGGTGATCTTCGGAGTTGCCATCGCGGTCTCGGCGACCTACTCCGATCGCGTCGGCCGACGGCGAGTGATCATGGGAGCGTGCATCATTGCGATTCCCTGGTCGATCGCACTGTTCCCCGTTCTCGACACCGGGTCACCCGCTGCATTCGTGATCGGCATGTGCGTCACGCTCGCCATCTTCGGAGTTGCCTACGGACCGACCGGAGCCCTGCTCCCCGAGCTGTTCCAGACCCGTTTCCGTTACACCGGAGCAGGTTTGGGCTACAACCTCGCCGGAGTTCTCGGTGGCGCGATTCCGCCGATGCTGGCCGCACCGCTCACCGCCGCGTTCGGCAGCATCTCGATCGGAGTCATGCTGGCCCTGCTGTCGGTACTCAGTCTGGTCTGCACCAAGCGGTTGATCGAGACCAAGGATGTCGACATGACCTGACACCCGCAACGCAGAACCGCGGCCACCCGGCAATCGGGTGGCCGCGGTTTCGTCAGCTCTTCACGGGACGAACTCAGTCGTCGCCACGGGGCGGCGGCTGAACATCGACGCCGCCGGAGTTGTGCTCCGGTCCGGCCGCCGGATGCCCTGCCGGCACGCGGCCGCGCGTCTTCGCGGCCTCGCTGTCCTTGGTGGCACCTTCGGCGAACTTACGACGCCAGCTCTCCTCGGGACGGTAGGGGCCCGGCTTCGGCCGAGTCTTGCCGCCCGGGAACGCCAGCCGTGCGATGGTGCGCTGGACCATGCCCCACTGCTGAAAGAACGGTCCGGTGTTGTAGGGCAGTTCGTAGCGCTCGCAGATGTCCTTGATCTTCGGCGCAACGTCCGCGTACCGGGTGCTGGGCATGTCCGGGTACAGGTGGTGCTCCACCTGGTAGCTCAGGTTGCCGCTCATCAAGTGGAACAACGGGCCACCGTCGATGTTGGCGGCTCCGACGAGCTGACGGACGTACCACCCACCGCGGGTCTCGTTCTCCACCTCTTCCTGGCTGAAGGTGTAGGCCTGGTCCGGGAAGTGTCCGCAGAAGATGATCGCGTTCGACCAGACGTTTCGAATGATGTTCGCGGTGAAGTTCGCGGCCACCGTCGACAGGAACGTGCTCTCGATGCCACTGAACCGGCTGTCCAGCAGAGCCGCGGTCCGACGGTTCTTACCGAATCGGGCAGACCCACGCAGCTTGGACGCGAGCCTGGAGCGCTTGCTCTCGGGCAGACGTCCACCCGATACGACCTGCGCCAGCGCGAACGCACCGGCGGAGATCAGCGGCCAACCCACGTAGTCCTTGACGAACTGCTTGCGTGCCTTGACGCCGATGCCCTTGAGATCCTCGACGAGATCCTTGACCGGCTTCTCACCGCGACGAATGGCCTCGATGTCGAGATCGTGCAGCGCGACACCCCACTCGAAGAACGCCATCAGCAGCACGTTGTAGAACGGCTGCGCCAGGTAGGCCGGGTGCCACTTCTGCCGCGGGTCGATACGCATGATCTCGTAGCCGAGATCCTTGTCCTTGCCGCGGATGTTGGTGTACGTGTGGTGCACGTAGTTGTGCGAGTGCTTCCACGAGCTCGCGGTCGACGCGGTGTCCCAATCCCACACGGAGGAATGGATTTCCGGGTCGTTCATCCAGTCCCACTGGCCGTGCATGACGTTGTGGCCGATCTCCATGTTCTCGAGAATCTTTGCGATTCCGAGGCACGCTGTACCTGCCAGCCATGCCGGCTTGCTGGTCGATCCGAGCAGCAACACTCGACCCGCGACCAGCAGCTGTCGCTGGGCTGCGATCACCGAGGTGATGTACTTCCGGTCCTTGTCACCGAGGCTGGCGTACACCTCGTCGTGGATGGCGTCGAACTCCTTGGCGAGTTCGGCGATCGTGTCGTCACTCAGATGCGCCAGCGGGTTCACCGGCTCGTCGGAGCCCGTGACACGCCTGGTGGTTTCGTCGATAGACATTCATTCCCCTGTTCGATTTGAAGATCAGAGTTCGATTTCGATGTCGCCCTCAGCAGTGTTGACACAGATCCGAACCGCTTGCCCCGTAGGTTCGGAGATATCCCCGTTACGTAGATCACGTAAACGCCCCTTCTTCAGGGTACCTACGCAGGTGTGGCAGATGCCGATCCGGCAGCCGTACGTCAAATCCAGGCCGGCTTCCTCACCGGCGGCGAGAATCGTTGTGCCGCCGTCGCATTCGACGTCCTTCTTGCTGTTGAGAAACTTGACGGTGCCGCCCTCGCCTACATCGTCGCCACCACCGATGACCGGCTGAAAACTCTCGTGATGGAACCGGTCGTAGTCACCCTGGTCTTTCCAGTACGAGCGCAGATCGTCCAGATGTTCACCCGGACCGGAGCAGAATGCTTCGCGCTCACGCCAATCCGGGACCAGCTCGTCCAATTCGGACGCCTTCATCCGACCCTCGTCGCTGGTGATCCGCAGCTTCACCGTCAGCCCGTCGTGCTTGGCTTCGAGTTCGTCGAGGGTATCGGCGAACATCAACTGGTCGCGATTGTGCACCGAATGCACCACCACGACGTCGCGTACCTGATCGTGGTGATCGAGGGCGCGCAACATGCTGATGATCGGCGTGATGCCACTGCCTGCACTGATGAACACCATCTTGTCCGGAATCGGATTCGGCAGAGTGAACTCGCCCTCGACCTCACTGAGCCGGACGATGTCGCCGGTCCTGATGGTTCCCACCAAGTACGGCGAGACCGTCCCCGACGGCACCAGCTTGGGACTGACGCTGACCAATCCGTCCACCGGGTCCGGATCGGAGGTGAGCGAATACGCCCGCCAGTGGTACCGACCGTCGATCAGTACTCCGAGTCGGACGTACTGCCCGGGTGTGTGGCCCTGCCACTCGAAACCCGGCCGGATGTACACCGAGACGGCCTCCGATCCCTCCGGTGTCACCCGCTCGACCTTCCCCCGAAGCTCGCGGGTGGTCCACAGCGGATTGATCATCGACAGGTAGTCGTCGGGCCGGAGCGGATTGAACAACGATCGGACTGCGCGCAGCATCGTCCGTCTTACAAAAGAAACCTGGGGCTTGGCCCCCCGTTCAGCCATACTCAACGGTAACCCTGTGCGCCGTGCTACACATCCGAATCGCTCAGACTCGAATGAGACTGCTACACAAGGTGAACAGAACCGGGCTGTTCCGACCGGTCAGCGCGCTCTGGAAACGCGGTCGCCCAGGGCGGCACTCACTTTTCCGTACCAACCGACCGGACGGGCAAGCCCACGCGTGGGCACATCGGCCAGCAACGCCTCGGCCGTTTCCTCCGCATCGATCTTGTTGTCGCCGATGCCACCCGTGGCACCTCGCTTGGCCCACCCGACGACGTAGCACCCCGGAACCGGAGTGCCGTCGGCAGCGGTGATGCGACCGCCGACATTACGGATGGTGCCGCTGATGTCGTCGAACGGGATTCCCGGTGACGGGGTTCCGCGATAGCCGATCGCGAGCAGAACCAACTCGGTCGGCAGCTCGACGGCGTGCTCACCGACGCCGACTTCGATGGACTGCACCGAGTCGCTGCCGTGGAGAGCAGCCGGAGCTCGGCCGAACGCGAAGACGATGCGGCGGGCGTGTGCCTGCGAGCCCAGTTCGACTTGCGTCGCCCCAGCCAGAGCCGACGCAGGAGCGGACAACGGCAGGCGATCGATGGCGTCGACGATTCCGTCCGGTCCTGCCACGACGACGTCGACGCCGGCGCGATCGACGAGCGCCTTGCATTCGGACCGGGTGAACGCCGCGAATTCAGGACCACGACGGGCGAGGACGACGACCTCGCGGACGCGATGGCGACGCAGCTCGGCCAGAGCATGAGGAGCGATCTCGGTTCCGTCGAGCCGGTCCGGATCGGCCGTGAGGATACGAGCAGCGTCGAGTGCGACGTTGCCGTTTCCGATGATGGTGACGCGATCGACGCCGGTGAGATCGATCGCGTCGGCAGCAACGTCGGGGTGGCCGGTGTACCAGCCGACCAGGGTGCGTGCGCTGACCGATCCGTCGAAGTCGATACCGGGAATCTCGAGGGCTCGGTCCTTGTCGGCACCGACGGCATAGACCACCGAGTCGAACTTCCGAGCCAGTTCGACGTGGTCGACATCCTTGCCGACCTCGACACCGAGCTTCATCGTCACCCGTGGATGGACGAAGATCCCACGGAAGTGCTCACTGATGCGTCGGGTACCGAGGTGATCGGGAGCGACGCCGTAGCGGGCGAGACCGCCCGCGGTGGGCAGCCGGTCGTAGAAGGTGACGTTGGTGCCGGGCACGCGCAACAGCGCCTGGGCGGTGTAGCAGGCTGCCGGTCCGGTCCCGACGATGGCGATGTCGATCGGCGGCAGTTCGTTGACCGTCGCCACCGGGAATCGAGGCGCGCCCCACTCCGCCACGGCGGGCTTGTCCTTGTAGTAGTCGGCGTTGATGTCGGCGTAGATCTGCTGGTCCGGTGTCAGACGCGAGACGCGCGTGATCGCGTCCACCGGGCACGCGTCCGCGCAGGCACCGCAGTCGATGCACGAGCGCGGATCGATGTAGAGCAGCTCGGTCTTACCGAAATCCGGCTCGTCGGGCGTCGGATGAATGCAGTTGACCGGGCACACCGACAGGCAGGATGCGTCGTTGCAACAGTTCTGCGTGATCGCGAACGGCATGGTTTATCTGATGTCCTTCACGGCCTCGAAAAGAGTGGTCAGAGCATGTGCAAACGACGGTAGATCATCTCGGCCGGCTTGGTGATCAAACCGCAATCGAGAAGAAATGCCATCAGGTGCTCGCTCGAGGTGCGCATCATCGTGTGGTGATGGGCGTTGTTCTTCGCTTCCTTCACCGCGCGGTCGACGTCGAGGCCAGCTGCTGCGTAGACCTCCTTGTTGACCATGTTGGACACGATCAGGCGGGCGGCGATCGCGACGACGAGCGCGCTGGCCTTGCGGCGAGCCGGGCTCTTACCTGCGATGTCTTCACGCATCTGTGCGCGCGCGAAGGTCATGTGCCGCGACTCTTCCACGACGTGGATCTTGCTGGTGGTGCGCACGAGTGGCAGCACGTTCTCGCCGCGCATCCAGTCGCGCTGCATGACGTCGAGTACCTCTTCGGCGACGAGGATGCCACCGTAGGCGACCTCGGCGGACGCGAGAGCCTTGAAGCCACGGCCGAGTTCGATGCTCGATCGACGCGGCAGGTAGGCCTTGATGCCCATCTTCTGGCAGGCGCGGGCGAACATGATCGAGTGACGGCACTCGTCGGCGATCTCGGTGAGAGCGAACTGGAAGTCCGAGTTCGACGAGTCCTTGCAGTACTGATCGCGCAGGACCATCTGCTGCAGGATCATCTCGAACCAGATGCCGGTGCTCATGATCGAGCAGACCTCGTGGCGGGTGAGCGTGATGCGCTGCTCTTCGCTCATCTCGTCCCACAGCTTCGTGCCGTAGAGGGTGCTCCACTCCGGGTTGAGTCCGTAGAGGGAGGGATCGAGATCGGCTTCCCAGTCGACCTCCTCGGAGGGGTCGTACGACAGCTGGGCGGCGGAATCGAGCAAACGAGCGGAGACATCCTCGGGCTCGAGAACGTCGTTCCTGGAGAGTGTGCTGGTCATCGCCGTGGTTCCTTCCATCGTCGAAACGCTGTATGTAACTGTTACGGAGATTACCAGGTACTCGGGGACACAGGTAGTCACTCGAGAAGAAATCTCGTCGAATCTTTTTCCGGACCCCTACAGTTCGAGCGAACAGAGAACGGAGATTCATCGGTGATCGCAGCTCTACGGTCCGCCCTCACCCGCACCCCGATGCGCCTCTACGCGGCGGGCATGGTCTCGGCCAACGCCATCGGAGCAGTCATCGTCTTCGTGTTGGCCCGCTTCATCCTGCCGTTGCCGGTCGGCTCGGAGGAGATCCTGTCGGACCGAAATTACGTCGCCTTCTTCGTGTATCTACCGGTCGCGATCGCCATCGGGATCGCGCTCGGCCTCCGCGTTGCGAAGCCCCTCGTGCTGTGGCTGCACACCGGCGGCACGCCCTCGGACGCCACCGCGATCGCCATCGTGCGGCTGCCCCTTCGTCAGCTCGGCGTCCACGTGCTGCTGTGGGCACTCGGCGTCGCGGTGTTCGTCGGGGTCAATGCGTCGGCAGGCGCGGCGCTGTCGATCATCGTCGCGATTGCCGTCAGCTTCGGCGGCCTGGCGACCTGCTCGCTGGGCTATCTGGTTGCCGAGAGAACGCTTCGGCCGATCACCGCAGCGGTGATGGAAGTCAGTGCGGTCACCGATTCCGCCGCACTCGGCGTGAAGCTGCGCGTCGTTCTCATCTGGGTCCTGAGCACGGCCATTCCCATCCTGGGGCTCGGCCTCATCGGACTCGGTAGACTGATCGACACCGTCATCCCACCCGACGTCGACCTGTCCCCCGCGATGGTGTCGCTGTCCGCGATCGCCCTGGTCGTCGGATTCGGCGGCATGTTCCTGGTCGGACGGTCCGTATCGGATCCGCTGCAGCAGGTCAGCACGGCCATGCAACGCGTCGAAGCCGGAGCGACCGACACCCGCGTCGACGTCTACGACGCCTCCGAGATCGGCCGGTTGCAGAACGGGTTCAACAAGATGGTCGTCGGTCTCGACGAGCGCGAACGACTGCGGTCGCTCTTCGGCCGCCACGTGGGCCACGACGTGGCGCAGCGCGCGCTGGCAAGCGCGCCTCGTCTGGGCGGCGAGAACCGAACGGTCGCCGTGCTGTTCATCGACCTCGTCGGTTCGACGGCGATGGCCGAGCGAGAATCCGCGGAAGCGGTGGTCGATCTGCTCAACCGCTTCTTCGCAGTGGTGGTCGAGCACGGCGAACGACACGGCGGCTTCGTCAACAAGTTCGAGGGTGATGCCGCACTGCTGATCTTCGGCGCTCCGGTCGACCACCCAGATCCCGCGACGGCGGCACTGCGCACCGCACGCACCCTGGCCGTCGCCCTCGCCTCCGACGGCGGCTTCGAGATCGGCATCGGCGTCACGTACGGCCCGGTCATCGCCGGAAACATCGGAGCCGAATCCCGATTCGAGTACACCGTCATCGGCGACACCGTCAATCAGGCGGCTCGGCTCACCGATCTCGCGAAGGACGACCCGAACACCGACGTGCTCACGTCGTCGATCGTGCTCGATCACGCCTCCGTCGACGAACGCGCGCAGTGGACGACGGGCGAGGCGGTCACCCTGCGCGGCCGGTCGACACCGACGACTCTGGCCGCGCCCGTCCGGCACCGCTGACGTCCGACCGTTCTGCCGAAAAATTCGAAGGTTTCCCGTTCGGTGCCGATGGGGCATACCCCCCGAACCAACTCACCCATCGCGCATGCGCGAGACATTGACCAGTACAACGTCTCTCGCTCCGAAAGGCATCCATGTCCGCAATTCTGTTCGGCTCGATCAGCACTCTCGTCGACACGTCCGAACTGCAACGTCGCTCGTTCAACGAGGCGTTCGCAGCACACGATCTGAACTGGAACTGGTCTCGCGAGGATTACCGGGCCATGCTCGGATCCAACGGTGGTGCCGACCGAATCAGCGAATACGCGTCCGACACGGATACCGAGGTGGACGCCGCTGCCGTGCACGCGACGAAGTCCGAGATCTTCCAGCGTCTGATCGGCGAATCCGACGTGAAGACACGACCGGGTGTGGCCGACACGATCGACTCGGCCAAGGCGAACGGCATGAAGGTGGGCTTCGTGACCACGACGTCGCGAGAGAACATCGACGCATTGTTGGCGGCCCTGAGCCCCGAGCTGACAGCCGACTCGTTCGACGTCATCGTCGACGCGTCCTCGGTCGATGCCGGCAAGCCCGACCCCGCGTCGTACGAATTCGCATTGAAGTCGTTGGGCGAGAACGCATCGGACAGCGTCGCCATCGAGGACAATGCCGGCGGTGTCCAGGCGGCGGTTGCCGCGGGCATCACCTGCGTCGCATTCCCCAACGAGAACACTGCAGGCACCGAGTTCGGCTCGGCCACCGACACCGTCGATGCACTCGATCCCGAGAGTGTCCGCGCTCTGATCTCCGCCTGAGCGAAGCCTGCGCAGCGAGCGTTCAGTCAGACCCTTCATCCAATCCTCCAGGAGTAACCAGTGAGCAATCTTCAGGCCCAGGTCGTTGCCGGGGACAGGTCGTTTCGCGTCGAAGGCTACGAACGCATCGAGTACGACCTGATCTACGTCGACGGTGTGTTCGCAATCGAGAACACCGAATTGGCCGATAGTTACCGGCCGTACGGTCGCGCGCTGATGGTCGTCGACGAATCGGTGCACGAGATCTACGGCGACCGGATCAGCGCGTACTTCGATCACTACGACATCGCCCTGACGGTGGTTCCGGTGCACATCGCCGAGACCGCGAAGTCGCTGGAGACGTTCGAGCGCATCGTGGGCGAGTTCGATGCGTTCGGTCTGGTCCGCACCGAGCCGGTGCTGGTGGTAGGCGGCGGATTGACCACGGACGTAGCGGGTTTCGCGTGCGCCAGCTACCGACGGAACACCCCGTACATTCGCATTCCCACCACACTGATCGGCCTGATCGACGCGAGCGTGTCCATCAAGGTGGCCGTCAACTACGGAAAGCACAAGAACCGCCTCGGTGCGTATCACGCGTCGCAGAAGGTGCTGCTGGACTTCTCGTTCCTCGGCACGTTGCCCGAGGATCAGGTGCGCAACGGCATGGCCGAGCTGATCAAGATCTCCGTCGTCGGCAATCTGGAGATCTTCGAGATGCTCGAACAGTACGGTCCGGAACTGCTCCGAACCCGATTCGGTCATCTCGACGGAACGGCGGAATTGCGTTCGGTTGCAGACCGACTGACCTACTCGGCGATCGCGACGATGCTCGAACTCGAGGCACCGAATCTGCACGAGATCGATCTCGATCGCGTCATCGCCTTCGGCCACACCTGGAGCCCGACGCTCGAGCTGACTCCGCCTGCCCCGTTCTTCCACGGCCACGCGATCAACATCGACATGGCGCTGTCGACGACCGTCGCCGAACAGCGTGGTCACCTGTCCACTGCCGATCGCGATCGAGTGCTCGGTGTCATGTCCAGCATCGGGCTGGCATTGGACAGCCCGTACCTGACACCCGAGTTGCTCTCGGAGGCAACGGCATCGATCCTCAAGACTCGCGACGGCATACTGCGCGCAGCGGTGCCGGACCCGATCGGCACGTGCCGCTTCCTCAACGATCTCGACGCAGCCGAGTTGGCCGATGTGCTGACTCTGCACAAGAAGATCTGCCTCGACTTCCCGCGCGCAGGCGAGGGTCTCGACATGTTCACTGCACCGACGCCGTGACCCAGACCCCGCGACCGGTCACCCCGACCACCATTCTGGCGCGCGAGCTCAGCGAGATAGCCGATCTGCTCGACGCCGGTGCCGGGGCGACCGACGAGCTGATCACCCGTGTTCATCGAGCCCGCGATCTCGCGGCGGGACTCGACCCGTATCTCGACACCTGCACCACCTCCCAATCCGCAGCGCTGGCGACATTGGCATCGCGGACCCGCACCGAGGACTGGAGATCACGTGACGTCGTCTCCGGCTCGGGGCCCCTGGAGATGGAAATGCTCTCCGGCCACGTGGAGGGACGCTTTCTTGCGTTTCTCGTGCACATGACCGGGGCGAAGCGGGTGCTCGAGATCGGTATGTTCACCGGCTACTCGGCACTGGCGATGGCCGAGGCTCTGCCCGCGGGCGGCGAGGTGGTCGCGTGCGAGGTGGATCCGTACGTGGCCGAGTTCGCGCGGTCCTGTTTTGCGGATTCGCCTGCGGGCTCGTCCATCACGGTGGAAGTGGGGCCTGCACTGGACACCCTCCGCCGGTTGGAGGGCACGTTCGATCTGGTCTTCGTCGACGCCGACAAGACCGGATACCGCGCGTACGTGGAGCACCTGCTCGGTAGCGAGCTGCTGGCCGACAACGCCGTGATCGCCGTCGACAACACCCTCCTGCAGGGTCAGCCGTACAGCGAACGCCCCACCGAGAACGGCCGGGCCGTCGCAGAATTCAACGAGTACGTGGCGAACGACCCCCGCGTGGAGCAGGTGCTGGTGCCGTTGCGCGACGGCGTCACCTTGATCCGGCGCACATGATCCGCACTGTCGCAGCGCTTGTCGGACTCACTGCCACCCTCCCCGCCGACCTCGTGGCGGCGGGGGTGGCTGCCGTCCGCGGCGGCCGGCCCGCCACGCGCCGAACCGACTCTCCCAAGACGGTCATGATCAGCGGCGGGAAGATGACCAAGGCCCTGCAGCTCGCGCGGTCCTTCCATCTCGCCGGGCACCGGGTCGTCCTGGTGGAATCGGCCAAGTACCGTTTCACCGGCCATCGGTTCTCACGTGCGGTCGACCGATTTCACTGTGTACCCGACCCGACCGAATCCGGGTACGCCCGAGCACTTCTGGATGTGGTGCTCCGCGAAGGCGTCGACGTCTTCGTCCCCGTCGCGAGTCCGGCTGCGAGCATCCACGATGCCGACGCACGGGCACTGCTCGATTCGCACTGCGAGGTCCTGCACGGCAACGGCGCGACGGTGCGCATGCTCGACGACAAGTCCAGGTTCTCCGAACACGCTGCGGCGCTCGGCTTGCGCGTTCCCGATTGGCGACGCATCACCGACGTCGAGCAGATCGCGCAGTTCGACTTCCCACCGGGCCGTGAGTACATCCTCAAACGCATCTCGTACAACCCGGTCGGCCGCATGGATCTGACGCGATTGACCCGCGACACGCCTGCCGAGAACCTGCGATTCGCACGCAGTCTCGGGATCTCCGAGGACGATCCGTGGATCCTGCAGCAATTCGTCGCCGGGCAGGAGTACTGCACCCACGGCACCGTCCGCGGCGGCCGGTTGCAGGTGTACGGCTGCTGTGAATCATCGGCGTTCCAGGTCAACTACGAGATGGTCGACAAGCCCGAAATCCTGCGCTGGGTGGAAACGTTCGTCTCTTCGCTGGACGTCACCGGCCAGCTGTCGTTCGACTTCATCGAGTCCGCCGCCGACGGCCACATCTACGCCATCGAGTGCAACCCCCGCACCCATTCGGCCATCACGATGTTCTACGACCATCCCGACCTGGCTGCCGCGTACCTCGACGACGGCCATCCGGTGATCGTGCCGCGTACGACGGCTCGCCCGACCTACTGGATCTACCACGAGGTGTGGCGTCTGCTCACCGAGGGCAACCGAAAGGCCCGCTTGCGCAGCATCTTCGAGGGAAAGGACGCCATCCTCACCGGCTGGGATCCACTCCCCTATCTGCTGGTGCACCACCTCCAGATTCCGTCCCTGCTGGTGCGAAATCTGCTGGCCCGGCGCGGATGGTCACGCATCGACTTCAACATCGGCAAGCTCGTGGAGAACGGAGGCGACTGATGACCCTGTCGGTCCTGGTACTGGTCGGATCGTCGGTGGACGAGTTCCACTGCGATCTGTCTCGGGTGTACGCGGGCGGATTTCTCGACGCACTCGGTGGAAATCCCGACTATCGGTTCGAGGTGGCGTTCGTCTCCCCCGGCGGGCTCTGGAGCTTTCCCGGCGGCATCGACGCCGCCAGTGTGGCGTCGGCACACCAGATGTCGTTGGCGCAGGCAGTGGACGTCATCTCGTCGTGGCACTTCGACGTGATGGTTCCACAGATGTTCTGCCTGCCCGGAATGACGACATACCGCAGCCTGTTCGATCTGTTGGGCGTGCCGTACGTGGGCAACGGTCCGGACGTGATGGCGATGACGGCCGACAAGGCTCGCGCCCGAGCCGTGGTCGCGGCGGCCGGGGTCGCCGTCCCGACCGGTGTCGTGGTGCGGTGCGGTGACAACATCGACGTCGAACTGCCGGTGGTCGTCAAGCCCGTCGACTCGGACAATTCGATGGGCGTCACACTGGTTCGCCAATCCGACCGGTTGGCAACCGCTGTGAGCGAGGCTCTGACGTATTCGTCTGCGGCACTGGTGGAGTCGTACATCCCCCTCGGCCGCGAGGTCCGTTGCGGCATCATCGCACGGGGCGACGAGCTGATCTGCCTTCCACTCGAGGAGTATGCCGTCGAGTCGATTCGTACCAGCGCCGACAAGTTGAATCGCACCTCGGACGGGGATCTATACCTGGTCGCGAAGGAGCAGACCAGGGCCTGGATGGTGGACGTCTCCGATCCGATCACCGAGAAGGTCTGGGCGGCAGCACGATCGTGCTATCGATCTCTCGGCTGCCGGCACTACGGTCTGTTCGACTTCCGGATCGACCCCGACGGACAACCGTGGTTCCTCGAAGCCGGTCTGTACTGCTCGTACTCGCCGTCGAGCGTGCTCGCCGTGATGGCCTCGGCGGCAGGTATCGCCGTCGACGAACTGTTCGCACGAACGCTCGACGAACTGTCGGTGAAGGAGTTGTCCTCGTGACGTTGGGAATCGAGATCGACGAGCTGGACCTGAGCTCCACCGAGACCGAAGAACTGCGAACGCTGTTGGCCGAACACGGCGTGCTGATTCTACGCAGACAACCCTTGGACGACGCAGGCTTCCTGGCATTTCTCCGGCGGTTCGGCGAGATGATGTTCACCGAGGGCGAGACGCCAGTGCCGGGCTTTCCCGACCTGAACGTCATCAGCAACGTCGGCCGCACCACACCGCCGAAATCGACATTCCACGTGGACACCACGTATGTACCGAATCCGCCTGCCTACACCGCACTACGTGCGGTCGAGGTACCGGAGTCCGGGGGCAGCACGCTGTTCAGCGACCAGTACGCGGCCTACGACACCTTGCCGGCCGACCGCAAAGCGGACCTCGCCGGAAGAACGGTGACGCACCGAGTGACCGGGGTGGCGTCGGACACCGATTCCTGTGCCGAACATCCTTTGTTCGCAGTGCATCCCGTGACCGGGCGTACCGCTCTGGCATTGTCGGCACCCGCACGGTGCGTCGCGATCAGCGGCATGTCCACCGAGGAGGCACAGGAGACCGTGCGATATCTGTTCGAACATTCGACTCGCGAGACCAATGTGCTGCGACACGCGTGGGCACCGGAGGACGTCGTCATGTGGGACAACCGATGTGTGATGCACAAAGCCGATCACAGCGGGGTCGTGGGAAACAGGGTCATGCACCGGGGAATGATTGCCAATGGTGAATCGCCGTCGGTTATGTGACCGACAACTCAAAGATTTGCCGGTTCGCCCGTAGTCCGGACAATCGAGTCATGACTTCCCCATTGACGATCAGCCGCGAAACAGCCGTCGGTGCCGAAGCTCGTCTGTCCTGGATATTGTCGGGACTGGCAGGGATGGTGGGTGCAGTTGCCTTCCTCCATTCCGCCGGCTACTTCGTGACCTTCATGACCGGCAACACCGAGCGAGCAGTCGTCGGACACTTCGGGCATCCCGAGGGCAAGGAGGTCACCCCGGGGGCCTCACCGATCGCGGCACTGGCGCTCATGGGCTCTTTCCTGGCAGGCGTCGTGATCTCGTCGATCTGCCGTCGTCGCTACTGGTCGAATCACCCGCACGGAGCAACGGTGCTCACCACGATCGCACTCGCCGGAGCAGGCGCGATCGACATCGCCATCTCCGGATGGTCGTCGGCCAACGTGAACTTCTACCCGATTCTGTTGGTGGCCTTCGCACTCGGTGCTCTCAACACCGCGTTCACGAAGAAGGAAGAGACCTACATTCCCCTGAGCTACGTCACCGGGACCATGGTCAAACTCGGCCAGGGAATCGAGCGGCACATGTTCGGCGGCGGGACGCGCTACGACTGGCTCTGCTACACAGCCCTTCTCGGATCGTTCGCCTTGGGAGGCGCGATCGGAGCCTTCATCGGCGTCGTCATCACCGGCCCGCAGGTACTGCTTCTGACCGCACTGATCAGCTTCGGCGCGACGATCTTCACGTTCACCCACACCGAGCGTCGTTCGCTGCTGGGGTGAGGCCGCCGGTCCGGGTCAGTTCTCGACCAGCGGCGAGGCCACCACGATCTTGCGCAACATCTGCTCGATGAAACCCGGGGACAGGCGTGACCCGATCAGCACTTGCCGCTGCACCAGCCCCTCGATCATCACCACGAGGGTCTCGGCGTCGGACGGCGGATCCTCGGAGTCCAACGAGGCGACGATCCACTGGGTGTAGGTGACGAATGCTGCTCGTTGACTGTCGAACAACTCGCGAATTTCGTCGTCGTGCTGCGCCTCGCCGAGCATGATGTGGCGAGCGATGACCCGTTGGACGGCATCCCCGGTCGTCATGGCGTCGATGAAATCGATGATGCGCGACACCACGATATCGGCGGTGAGCGGCTTGACGTCGACGAGACTGCCGAAGGTCGCTCCGGCCACCTCGAAGTCGCGGACGAACAGCTGACCGAGAGCCAGGTGAAGCAGCCGACTCCGGGTGGGCGCGTGGTAGTTCACCGACCCGGGTCCCAGTCCCGCTGCGGCGTCCACCGCCCGGTGCGTCAAGCCGCGAAGACCTCGGGTGGCGAGCACCTCGATCGCGGCCGTGGCGATCTCGTCGCGCCGACGCACTCTCGACTCGTCGTCCCTGGGGTGTGCCGGACTCATACCGCGCAGTGTAGTGCCCGGCTGTTGACATACATCGATTCCACGACCTAGCCTCAACGAATGTTGAGAGGGGTGGTCGCATGACCCGGGGGCCGACACGACGCCAGATCATGATCGGAGCGGCCGCTGCGGCCACCGTCGCCGTCGTCGGCCCGGTAGCCAAGGCGGTGGCGGCCCCGGCAACCGGTTCGGCGGACGAGTGCGGTGAGCGCTACCAGGGCTACCGCGACGCCGATCGAGATCTGCCGTACGCCCGATACATGGCACAGCGAACGACGCCCGCACCGACCGCCGTCGCGGACGCCTGTGCGGGCCCGGCCCTCGCGCCGGATTCGATTCCTGGATTCGATTCCATCACAACCGATCTCGCGCCCACCGGCTACTCCACGATCGAGACCGGATACGGTCGACGCGCCGATGGAGTGACGTTCGTGGCGGTCCGCACGGTGATGCCGCGCGTGACGGCAGCGATGTGGGACTGGTGGTTCGGCTGGCATTCCACCGAGGCCGCACGCTACAAGCTGTGGCATCCCGACGCCCACCTCTACGCAGCCTTCGCCGAGGATCGAACGGCACTCGATATTCCCGACAAGGCCAAGTACGTCGGCAACACGACTTTCGTGGACGAGTACGTCGGGCCGAAGCTGCAACAGCTGGGCATTGCCTTTCGCGATCCGATTGCGCACGGCTTCGACGTTCCCGCGGATCAGACGATCGTCTTCGGCCGAGTGGGCAGCTCCATCGCGCCGGTGGACCTGGGCTGGCTGGCCCACCAGGTGCGTCCCGTCGAGGGCGGTGCCGAGATGCGTAGCCGTTTCTTCCTGAACCTGCGCGGGCTGCACGTACCGGACATCGAGCAGGCCGTGTGCGCCGTCCGCCGCGGGGCGTCGGTCGATCCGACGGACCTCGATCTCGGGGTCGATCTCGCCCGAGATCTGTTGTTGCACTGCGGACAGGAGATGAATCACCTGGCCGGCTTCCTGCCGGAGTTGTACGCCGAGTTCGGGAGCTAGTGCCCCAGAAACACCTTGGCCAAGACGATGAGTGCTGCGACCGCAGCGGTGGCCAGACCACCCAGAATTGCGCGGAAGGTCAACGGGTTGCCGCGAATTCGTTCCGTGACCATCTGAATCGTCGCGATGCGTATCACGATGACTCCGCCGGCCAGCAGTTCCGACCACTGCCCCGGGAGCACCGACAACCAGCCGAGGGCCAGCATCACCGCAGGGACCGTGCCGGAGCTCAGGATCGGCACGGCGTCACGGAATTCCTCGACGGCCTCGAACGTGCGTTGCTCGTCGGTTGCATCGCCGTGCGCTTCGGGAATCTGACTGCTGGCGACGAAATCGGCGAACACATGCGCCAGAAACGTCGTCACCGCCGTGGCCAGAACCAGAACAGCAGCAGTTCCGTTCTCGATCGAGCTCGGCGTCGATGCTGCGACCGCCGCCAGAACCAGGATGTTTCCGTAGACGTAGGCCGACAGTCTCTTGGCCGCCCGCGCGGGCTCGAGCGGGCCGTCCGCGCGGGTGACCAGACGGCGATACAGCCGTGTTCTGCGAATACGGGGCTCGGCGTCGCTCATGCAGGAGATCGTTGCACGGCCGAGACGATCATTCGACGGGAACGCCGAGCCGACCGGCCTGGTAGTCCTCGAACGCCTGCAGCACTTCGGACTTGGTGTTCATGACGAACGGGCCTGCCATCGCGACGGGTTCCCTGATCGGCTTGCCGCCGAGAACGAACACCTCCAGCGACTCCCCCGCCGTAGACGCGGACATCTCGATGGTGTCGCCGCGGCCGAACAGCGCCGTCTGCCCCATCCTGATCGGACGCTTCTCCGCGCCCACGGTGCCCTCGCCCGCGAGAACGTAGATCAGTGCGTTGAACTCCCTGTTCCACGGCAGCGTCAGCGCCGCACCCGGTGCGATGGTGCTGTGCGAGAGCGCAATCGGAGTGTACGTCGACCCCGGGCCCTGCATGCCTGCGATCTCGCCGGCAATCACTCGGACCAACGCACCACCGTCGGGACTCGACGCCAGTGCGACTCTGCTGCCGGTGATGTCCTGGTAGCGCGGGTGCGCCATCTTGTTCTCGCGCGGCAGATTGACCCACAGCTGAACACCGTGGAACAGCCCACCCGAGAGCACCAGATGCTCCGGCGGAGCCTCGATGTGCAGGATGCCCCCGCCCGCCGTCATCCACTGGGTGTCGCCACCGCTGATGATTCCGCCGCCGCCGTGAGAGTCCTTGTGCTCCATGATGCCGTCGATCATGTAGGTGACCGTCTCGAACCCGCGATGCGGATGCCACGGCGTCCCCTTCGGCTCGCCGGGCGCGTAGTTGACCTCGCCCATCTGATCCATGTGGATGAACGGGTCCAGTGACGCCATGTCCAGTCCCGCGAATGCGCGACGGACCGGAAAGCCCTCGCCCTCGTACCCCGTCGGTGCCGTCGTGACGGACCGGACCGGGCGGGGGACGGCGGTGGCGTCGGGCATGGGGATTCGGGGCAAGGCGAGGATGTTGTCGACCGTCACTGCAGGCATGCGTCCCTTTCGGCAATGTAGTTGACTCTGCAACTACTCTGATCGCCTCAACCAGACGACGCCCGACGGTATTCCCGCGGTCAGCCCCGCCGGTCGGCCAGCCATTGCCGGATCTCGTCGGTCGGCTGCTCCACGACGTCGTCGAATTCCGAGTGCTTGCCCACGAAGGCCGCTACCAACTCGCAGATCGGCACGATCCGCTTGGCATCGTTGCGGGTGGCGTCGAGCGCCTGCTGCACGAGAATCGTTGCCAGACCACGTCCGCCGTAGGCTGCGTCGACCTCGGTGTGGAAGAAGATACGTCTGCCGTGTTCGTCGTCGGCGAACTCGGTGAACCCGACCTGCGAGCCGTCGACCGAGACCGTGAAACGATCTGCTTGCTGGGTGATTTCGACCTGCGCACCCGTTTTGTCGACCGTCATGTCGCACTCCTCGTTCCAGGAAGGCGCGCACCGCACCTCGTCGATCGTGAACGCTACCGAACACCTGGATCCGGCGCGTTTCCGATCCACAGTCGCATACAGGGGTGCCCGGTGACCGATACTGCCTCTGTACGGTGGAGCGAAGGACCTCGACCGATGAATCATCTAGGGGAAGGAACTTCATGGCTCAGCCAGACAGGCTGGAGAAAGACCCGAACAAGGGTTTCGTGGCCCTGCTGGGGTGGAGTTTGGCCGCGGTGGAAGCACTGGACAAGTTCGATCGGCGATACGTCGTCGTCGCCCCCGAGTGGGCCGAGGCGTACTGCACCGAGCACGACATTCCGTACCTCCCGTGGAACTTCGAGCGACTCAACGATCGCTCACTGGAAATTGCCGAGACCCTGCAGGACAAGGGTGTCGACGTCGCGATCCCGCTCTACGAGGAGACGGTCGAGTGGGCCGGTGCCATCAACTCGGTGCTGCTGGGCAACCCGCGACTGTTCGGTCAGGCGATGCTGCTGCGCGACAAGTCCTTGATGAAGCGTCGCGCCCAACTCGGTGGAATCCGCGTCGGCATCTTCGAAGAGGCCCACGACCGCGAGGACGTCATCCGATTCCTGAAGCGAGTCAACCAGACCTTGCTCAAGCTCGACGGCGATCCGAACGATCCCATCCATGTCAAGGCATTCGACAAGGCAGGCTGCCTCGGCCACCGTGTCATTCGCACCCCCGACGAGGTCGACTCCATTCCCGACGAGGAATTTCCGGCGCTGATGGAATCGCATCTCGACGGTTGGGAGTTCGCCGTCGAAGCATGGATTCACAACGGCAAGATCAAGTTCCTCAACATCTCCGAATACGTCACGCTCGGCTATTCGGTGTTCGTTCCGGCCACACCGGAACTGGAGAAGTACCGCGAGCAGATCACGGTGCAGATCGAGAAGTTGATCAAGACGTTCGACATCGAGTTCGGCTTCATTCATCCCGAGTACTTCGTCACCAGTGACGGCGAGATGTACTTCGGCGAAGTTGCTTACCGCCCACCGGGTTTCAAGGTGTTCGAGCTGCTCGAGCGGGCCTACGGCTTCAACGCCTACCAGGGCCTGGCGTTGGCGTTCGACCCGAAGACCACCGAGGAGGAGATCGACGCCTTCTTCCCGAAGGAGGTCGTCGACGCCACCGGTGTCGCCGGATGTTTCGGGGTGTACCCGCGACGCCGCGTCGTCAGCCAACTGCAGATTCCCGAGGAGACCAGCGGGCACGACTACTACGAGACCAACGATCTGTCGGCACCGGTGGAGGAAACCGTCACCAAGAGAACGGCATTCGGCACCCACTGGGGCCTGCTGTACTTCTTCGGTGAGGACACCTACGTCATGCGTGACTTGTTGAAGCATCAGGAAGAACTGGACTTCTACGTGTGAAGCAGCAACTCGGAGACGACCGCAACCCATCGTCACAGACCATGGACGAGCCGGCACCGACGAACGCGACCACCACCGTGGACAAAGCATTGGCATCACGGTTGGCGCAACTGGACCATGCCGTGCATGCCTTGGCCGATGCACCCGAGTTCAGCAAGAACACCAAGGTGCGACGAGTTCTGGACGGTGTGCATCGAGTCCTGTTGCAGCCCGGCGGTTGCGATGCAATTCGCGAACGCGCCGAGGTGCTCGAGAATGCGGGGCTGTTCGCGGGCACCGACTGGGCGCAGCCGGACATTCTCGTTCCAGGGTTCGTAGGGCCCAGCTTGCGCAGCGGCAACGACGACACCTTCGTACTCGAGGCGACCAGCGAACTGCGGATGGTCGCGATCGTCGCGGGCGAGTACCAGCATGCTGCGGTGACCGCCGAAGATGCCCGCCGGTTCCTCTCTCAGGTTCTCGCGGTGAATCTCGACGTCCTGTTCACACCACCGTCCGAGTCGGAGCGAGTTCGCCTGGGCCGCACCGCGCATCTGATCCGTGATCTGTTCGGGTACGTGGCCGGGCAGATCGGCTACGACAGTGTGCTCGACGAGTTGGTCGAGGAGATCTGGCGGATTCTGCGGCAGCGTCCGATTCAGGTGGACACCATCAAGGACATGGTCACCCGCATCGCGATCTATCGTGACGATCCCACCGTCGATCTCGGCACGTCCGGTCAAGGTCTGGATCGGTTGATCACGGCATTGTTCGGCACAACCGATGCCTGCCGCGAGGATCCGGGCGTCGAGGTGTACCGATCGCGACTCGAGGCGATGGACGTCGAGGCGTTGCAGTTCGAGGCCCGCGGATTCGCGCGAGCCATGCACGACACCGGGCTCGTCTCCCCGTATCACGCGACGCTGACGCAGTATCTCGTCGACCATTACTCGTACGTTCTGCCCGAGGCCCTCGGCCTTTCCGATACCGGCCGGACCTGCCTGACGCGGTATCCGGAACTGGTGCATCGCCTCATCGAGGAGACGGTGTATCCCGAGACCGCGCAGTGCCTCTACGGATTGGCACTGCTTCTCGATCGCGGGATTCTGCATCAGCCGCCGATCGTGCCGTCCCTGTGGCGGCAGATCTCGCTGAAACTTGCTCCCGCGGTGCGGGAACGACTGATCACCACGTTCGGGCCGGTCCCCGCGCCGGAGTCACGCTTGCTCGGGGGCTTGCTCTCGATGCTGGGGCAGCCCCTCGGCGTGGGCCAGGGCGACAACCCGACGTGTCAGTCGGCGCGGGCATTGTCGATGTGGGCCTACAACGATCCCGACTACCTGCTGCAGATGGTGGTGTGGGCGGCGCGTGACGAGGAGATCGTCATGCACTTCGAGGGGCAGTCGATCTCGTCGACCGAGAGTGTCAGCGGCGTCGCCACGACCGATCCGGTGGACCTCGATCCCGCGTCGCTGTTGCTGGTTCCACACCTCGATCGCATCTATGCCGAGATGGTCCGGCGTTGCGCCGATCGTCCCGGCGACCCGCACCGCTGGGTCAATCCCGAGTTCCACGGGTGGTGGTCGGCACGCGAATTCCACATCGACGTCGATGTCGCGACCGGCAATCTCGTCGACCTGGACGCCTTTCTGCGGCAGTTCTACGCGGCGTACCACCCGGAGTACAACGGGCACCAACCCTTGATCCATCCGCAGCCGGCAGGTGTGGCCGTAACCGACAGCGCCGCACGGTATGTGGGGTGGCACGCCATCACGATCCTGCGCGTGAACACCGATCCCGACGGCGCCATGCGGGTGTACTTCTTCAACCCGAACAACGACAGCGGTCAGGACTGGGGCGACGGCGTCGTGGTGGGCACGGCGGGCAACGGCGAACGCGCAGGCGAGGGTTCGCTGCCGTTCGACCAGTTCGCCTCACGGCTGTACATCTTCCACACCGATCCCCTCGAGCACGGCGAGCCGGAGAGAATCCCAGCCGAGGACATCGAGCGCATCCGCGGCTACATCGAACGGAGTTGGGGCGCAGAACGATCGGTGCCCGAGGCCTGAGATCCACTTGTGCGCCCCGAGTCGACAACTCGGGGCGCACAAGTGATCTTGTGGCGTCAGTCCTTCTTGTCAAGCGCTTCCGGCTTGTGCACCGCGTCCTTACCGGATTTGTCGCTCTCGACCCGGTACTGCGGCTCGTCTTTCGATGCCTTCACGGTGCGGCCTGCGGCTTCGGTCTCGGAGGTGATCTTCTCCACCACCGTTCCCTCGGTCGTGTTTCCGTGGGTCTGCCATTCGACCTTGTCACCCTTGTGCAGTTCGTCCTTCGACATGTTCGCGTTGTCCTTTCGCCGGTGTGAACCCCGCTTACCCGCCGAAGTCTCGATGCAATCAGCTGGTTCCCAGAGCCGGTGCCAGCGTGGTGAACCAGGCCTCACGCAGCTGATCCTCGAACAGCGGCCAGGTGTGCGCGCCCTCCTCGCGCATGGACACCGTTGCCGGCACGTCGGCTCGGCGCAGGGCGTCGACGAAGATCGATGTGCAGTGGTTGACCATGGCCTCCACCGCCATTCCGCCGAACGGTGGGATCGCGCCCTCGGGAATGCGATCCACCGGCCCTGGTAGTCCGCGGGAGGAGCTGACGTAGACCGCGGTTCCGCGCAGCCGCTCGACGTTCAGTGACGGGTCGTGGTCGCGCCATCCCTGACTTCCCGGCAGCCCCCACATGTTGAAGGGGTTGTTGAGTCCGCCGGCGATCATCGCCGAAATACCGGCAGTGGCAAGCGGGTCGGACGGTGCCGGGCATCCACTGAACGACGCGGCCGCGTCGAACACATCCGGGGCCTGGATCGCGAGATCGAGTGCGGGACCACCACTCATCGACAGCCCTGCCACGCCGCGTCTGCCGGTCGAGCCGTAGGCCGCGTCGACGGCGGCAGGTAATTCGCGGCTCAGGTAGGTCTGCCACTTGTTGCTGCCGAGCACGGGATCGATTGTCTGCCAATCGGTGTAGAAACTGAAGCGACCGCCGATGGGTGCGACGACCGTGACGTTCTTGTCGAGAAAGAACTGCTCGACGCCCGAGTTGTTGAGCCACCCGACTCCGTCCTCGTTGCCGAGTGCGCCGTTGAGCAGCACGAGAGTGGGCGCAGGGCCGCCTTCCGGCGAATGCAACACCTCGTTGGAAATGACCCGATTCATGGACGGGGAGAAGACGTTCAGCACCGCGCGGGTTGCCGACACCTGATGGATGCCGACGGCTTCCGCAGCCGCGTCGGCCGATCCGGAGTTCCCCGGCAACGCCTGCGCCGGTGTTCCGGTCATCAGCATCGACGCCGCTGCCGCGGCCGTCACGACCGCAGCGGATCGCGCTAGTTTCTTTCTCTTGTGTCCCATTGGCAACTTCAGCACCATACGAGGGTCGCACGGATTCCGCTTTCTACCGCTAACGATCGGATTACGAAACCGATCGGTCCGTTCGCTTGCCGCCTGCGGGGCTCAACCGGTTCTGATCCGCGCGGCCTGCAGCGTCAGATGGTGCCGCTCGGGAATCGACGACGCCTTATCCGCCGCCTCCGCGTACAACTCGGCAGCACGCTGCAGATCACCGGCCTTCTCGCACAAGTACGCGGCCGCCGCTGTGTGCCGCGGGACGGCCGGATCGACCTCGCCCAGCGCCTCGAGCCCCGCCGCCGGACCGTCGGCCTCCCCGATCGCCACCGCTCGATTGAGTCGGACCACGGAACTGTCCGTGAGAGCGAGCAACTCGTCGTACCACTCGACGATCTGCGGCCAATCGGTCTCCTCCATACACCGGGCGTCGGCGTGCAAGGCGGCGATGGCCGCCTGCGCCTGGAACTCACCCAACCGATCGCGGGCGAGCGCCGCCTGCAGGATGTGCACTCCCTCCGCGATCAGCGTTGTGTCCCAACGAGATCGATCCTGCTCAGCGAGATCGATGACGTGACCGTCGGGCCCGGTCCTGGCCGAACGCCGGGCGTGGTGCAACAGCATCAGCGCCAACAGTCCGGCCGTTTCCTCGTCGTCGGACAACCCGGCCAACTGCCGGGTCAACCGAATCGCCTCGGCCGCCAGATCGACGTCCCCGGTGTACCCCTCGTTGAAGACGAGATACAGCACCCGCCGCACCGTCCCCACATCACCGGGCGCATCGAAACGCACATCGCGCACCGTGCGTTTGGCGCGGCTGATGCGTTGCGCCATGGTCTTCTCCGGCACCAGGTACGCCCGCGCGATCTGCCGCGTCGTCAATCCCCCGACGGCACGCAGCGTCAGTGCCACCGCTGCCGCCGGACCGAGCGAGGGATGCGCGCACAGAAAGAACAACTGCAGCGTGTCGTCGACGCCGCTCACGGTGCCAGGATCCGGTTGTGCCGCGGCTCGATCCTCTCGTGCTCGTCGCGCCTTCTCGGATCGTTCTGCGTCGAGAAACTTGCGCCACGCGACGGTCACCAGCCAACCCTTCGGCTCGGCAGGCGCGTCGGCGACCCACGTGGAGGTCGCCTCGAGCATCGCCTCCGCCGCGGCGTCCTCGGCCGACGCGAAGTCGGCTCCGCGGTGGACGAGGACGCCGATCACCGCGGGTGTCAGTGCCCGCAGCACCTGGGGGTCCATGGCGGTCGTCAGTCGGCGATGGTGGGGGGAGCCTCCATGAACGGACGCAGTTCGAGCCATTCGTGAATCGGTTCGCCGCCTGCTCCCGGCGCGGCCGACAACTGCCCGGCGAGTTCGAGCGCCCGCTCGTAGGTCTCCACGTCGATGATCATCCAGCCTGCGATGAGATCCTTGGTCTCGGCGAACGGACCGTCGGTGACCGGCGGCTTGCCCTCACCGCCGGAGCTGACCCAGGTCCCCTCGGGAGCCAGGGCCTGGGCGTCGACGAACTCGCCGGTGGCTTCGAGTTCGGCGGCGAAATCCTGCATGAACTGGATGTGCGCGTGCACCTCCGCAGGCGTCCACCGGTCCATCGGGACGCTGTTGATCGGCTCCGGAGCGCCGCGGTAGTGCTTGAGCATGAGGTACTTGGCCATGGTGTCTCCTGACGTTCGATGCGGCCATTCTTGCCGCATTCGACCCTGGGACGGAGCCGGTCCGCAGATTTCGACACACTCGACGGAAAAGATTCTCAGCGCATCGTGCGCCCTGCCGAGCCCAGCATCTGTGTCGCCTCGACCACGCGAGCCGCCATCGCCGTCTCGGCCGGCTTGCCCCAGGATCGGGGGTCGTAGGCCTTCTTGTTTCCGTACTCGCCGTCGACCTTGAGAACCTGGTCGTACTTGCTCAGCATGTGACCGGCGATGGATCTGGTGAACGCGTACTGGGTATCGGTGTCGATGTTCATCTTGATCACCCCGCTGGCCACGGCCGAGGCGATGTCCTCTGCGCTGGAACCCGATCCGCCGTGGAACACCAGATCGAAGGGCTTGTCCTTGCCCGTCTCGGCTCCGACGACGGACTGGATCTCGTCGAGGATCTCGGGTCGTAGATGTACCGAGTCGGGGTTGTAGACGCCGTGGACGTTGCCGAAGGTCAGAGCCGTCATATAACGACCGCGCTCCCCCGCACCGAGCGCAGCGATCGTGGCGCGCGCATCGTCGACCGTCGAGTACAGCTGTTCGTTGATCTCGTGTGACACCCCGTCCTCCTCTCCGCCGATCACTCCCACTTCGATCTCCAGAATGGTGTCGGCCTCCACCGACAGATCGAGCAACTCGCGCGCGATCCGCAAATTCTCCTCCAACGGCACGGCCGATCCGTCCCACATGTGCGATTGGTACAGCGGCGGTAGTCCGCGGCCGCGTCGTTCGATCGCGTCGGCCAGCAGGGGGCGGACCCAGTCGTCCAGATTCTCGGCGGGGCAGTGATCGGTGTGCAGCGCCACCGAGATCGAATAGTGCTGCGCCACTTCGTGGGCGTACTGCGCGAGCGCCTTGGACCCGGCGAAGCGGTTCTGCACGGCGTTGCCGGACAGATAGAGCGCGGTGCCGACCGATACCTGAATGATGCCGTCACTCTCGGCTTCGGCAAATCCCTGCAGAGCTGCGTTGAGAGTCTGAGAACCGGTGACGTTGATCGACGGGTAGGCGAACCCACCCTCCTTGGCGCGATCCAGCATGGCGGCATACTGCTCCGGACTGGCAATCGGCATGGTGGGTCCTATCTTTCGGGTGTGGCTGCGGTCTACGTGCAGCCGCAGGAATTGCGATGGGTGAAGGTGGTGGGCACTCGAATGGACCGAGGTGTCTCTTCGCTGCCCTCGATTCGATTCAGCAACAGGTCGGCTGCGGTTCGGCCGATCGTCTGCACGTCCTGAGCCGCCGCGGTGAGCCTGGGCTCGAACAGATCCGACCACTCGAAGTCGTCGTAGCACACGAAGGCGAGGTCGGCGGGGATCGACAAGCCCAGGCCACGAACCGCTTTCAGCGATCCGATGGTCATCGAGTTGTTCATCGACACCAGAGCAGACGGCCGATCCGGACCCGACATCAACTCACGCACCTGGGACTCGGCCACCTCCACACTGGATCGGCCGTCGAGAACGAGTCGAGGATCGAGTTCGATTCCGCGATCCGCCAGTGCGCGGGAGTAGCCGTCGAATCGCTCTGTCGTGGAGGAGATTCCTTCGATGCCGCGGACGATCGCGATGCGTCGATGTCCGGCGTCGAGGAGGTGGGTCGTCAGCTCGTACGCCGACGCGTCGTTCTCCGGGCCCACCTGGTCACAGGAGACATCGAGCATCCGGTCGATCAGCACCAGAGGTGTTCCGCTACGGACGATCTCGGGAATCGTGGAGAATTCCGAGCCGGCTGCGGGCGCGAGAATCATGCCGTCGACCTGACGGTCGAGCAACGAGTCCGTCACCCTGCGCTCGGAGCGAGGCTCGTCGTGCGAGTCACCGAGGATCAACACGTAACCGGCCTCGGACAACCGCTCCTCGACGGCATGGACCAGGCTGCCGAAGTACGGGTTGGTCAATGCGGCGATGGACAGTCCCACGGTGTGCGTCCGACCCGCCGCGAGCGATCGAGCGACGACGTTGCGCCGATAGCCGATCTCGACGATCGCTGCATCGACGCGCTCCCGAGTAGCGGGATTGACGTTGCGGGTTCCGTTGAGCACGTGGGAGACAGTCGATACCGATACCCCGGCCAGGCGAGCAACGTCGTCCATCGTGGGCATGTCAGTACGCCCGACGCTGTCGGGCCTCGCGGCTCGGCGGAACTGTCATGTCAGCCGCAGGATTCGATCGGCGCGGCATGCGGTCGACCCGATCAGTTCCGCGTTGCGCTCGTCCGAGCCCAGTGCCCAGAACTTCGCGTCCTCGTGCGACTTTCCGTAGGCCTCGTGCCTGGCCACCAGCCGCTCGTGCCGAACCGTCGTGTGCGGGGCCAGAAACCAGACTTCGTCGATCATTACGCGCGCCGCAGGCCACGCGTCGGACTCCATCAGCAGGTAATTCCCCTCGGTGACGACGAGCGGGACAGTCGACGGGACCGGAATCGAGGACCCGATCGACTCCTCGATCTCGCGCCGAAATCTCGGCGCGTACACGGTGGGGTCGCCGGGCTGCTGGTCGTGAATCGCCGCGATCAGCCGCGCATAGCCGCCGTCGTCGAACGTGTCGTGGGCACCCTTGCGATCGAGCCGGCCCAGCTCGATCAACACCTCGTTGGCGAGGTGGAATCCGTCCATCGGAACCAGTACCGCGAGTTCCGGTCCGAGCGCATCGACGAGTTGCTGAGCCACAGTGGACTTTCCGGCACCCGGCGCACCGGTCAGGCCGAGTATGCGTCGCTGACCGGATACAGCCGACTTTCGCGCCAGCTCCACGAGTTGTTCGAGGGTGGCTTCCTGTACGTCCTGATCAGTGCTCACCGTTGTCGCTTTCGAGTCCGTGGGTAGTGAAGTGTGTCGGCGGATAGTTCGTGTAACCACGCTCTGGGGCCGATCACCGAGCAGCGCAATGCGGCAACGTGAGCCGACCTGTCGATGCGCTCGGAAAGGGAGCCTGGCTGCGTGGAGTAGTAGGCATACGCGCCGTGGAACGCATCCCCGGCACCCAGAGTATCGACCACTGCGACCGGCTCCACATCGACCGATCCCGATGATCCCTCGGACCACCATTCGACGGGATCGCCGCCGTGGGTCGTGACGACGGTGTGCACGCCGGATCCGACGAGCGCCGCGGCGGCGGAAGCGGTGTCCGAGGTGCCGGGGGCGCGAAAGTCCGCCGAGCACACCATGTCCGTGGCGTGCGGAATCAGCTCGCTCATCACCGGTTTCCAGCGACCGGCGTCCACGACCAACGTGGTAACCCGCGCCGCCGCATGTTCCGCGGCGGCGCAGGCGATCAGGGGGTGGTGCCCGTCGACGAGTACGACGTCGGCACCGGCCACGACGGCCTCGAGATCCTCCGGCGGCGAGGCGTCGGAGTTCACGGCGTCGGCCGAGACGACCGACCGATCACCGGTCGATTCGATCACCGTCACCGCAGAGACTGGCACAGCCCTGGTGGAGCCCTCGGCGGCGTCGAGCACCCGCACTCCGAATGCGGCCAGGTCTGCCTTGATCAGGGCTGCCACCGGGTCGTCTCCGAGCGCGGTGACGAGCACCGCCGTCCCGCCCAGCGCGGCGAAGGTCACCGCCGCGTTGGCAGCAGGTCCTCCCGCCGCGACGAACTGTGCGCTCGAGGTGATCTTCTGGTTGGGTGCCGGCGCTGCCGCCACTCGATGGACGACGTCGAGTGTCGCCAGCCCGACGAAAACACCGACCGGACTTGTCGATTCAGAGGCCTGCGCGTTCATCGTCGGTCGGCTCCTCCGCGCCGGTCATGAGCGCGACGACCTCGGACATGGTGCGGTTCTTCGGATTCACGACGCCTGCACGCTTGCCGAGGCGGTGGATGTGAATTCGATCGGCGACCTCGAACACGTGCGGCATGTCGTGGCTGATGAGCACCACCGGTATGCCTCGGTCGCGGATCGTACGAATCAGGTCGATCACCATGCCCGACTCCCGCACGCCGAGTGCGGCCGTCGGCTCGTCCATGATGATCACTCCGCGTCCGAACGCTGCCGCCCGGGCAACTGCCACGCCCTGACGCTGACCGCCGGAGAGCGTCTCGACCGCCTGATTGACCGACTTGATGCCGATCTTGAGGTCCTGCAGGTGCTTCGACGATTCCTCGCGCATTCGTGGCATGTCGAGGCGACGAAACAGACTGCCGCTGATGCCTTTACGCTTGATCTCGCGTCCCAGGTAGACGTTCGACGCGATGTCGAGCGCGGGAATGACAGCCAGGTCCTGATAGACCGTCTCGATGCCCGCTGCTCGTGCGTCGCGCGTGTTCTTGAACGACACTGGCGAGCCGTTCATCAGGATCTCGCCCGAGTCCGGAATGACAGCGCCCGCCAAAGCTTTGATGAGACTGGACTTTCCGGCACCGTTGTCGCCGATCACCGCCAGCACCTCACCGGGCCGCAACTCGAAATCGGCACCGTTGATGGCCGTCACACTGCCGTAGGTCTTGACCAGGCCGCGCGCTTCCAGAGCGAGGGGGGCATTCACTGTGACCTCCTACGTGCGAATTGATCGACGGCCACCGCGACGATGACGAGAATGCCGGTCGCGACGTTCTGGTACAGGCTGTCGACGCCTGCTTGGGTGAGACCGTTGCGCAGCACACCGACGATCAGGGTTCCGATGAGAGTCCCGATGACGGTGCCGCGGCCACCGAAGAGGCTGGTTCCACCGATGACGACCGCGGTGATCGTTTCCAGGTTGGCGTTCTGATAGGCGTTCGGGTCGGCGTTGGGGATTCTTCCGAGCGCTGCCCACGCCGCGATCGCCGCGATGACTCCCGTGACGATGTACACCGAGAACAGCACGCGACCGGATTTGATGCCCGACCGATCCGACGCCTGCGGGCTGCCACCGACCGCGTAAATGTGCCTGCCCCAGGATGTTTGGGACAACGCGTACCACATCACGGCGTAGACCAGCAGCATCACCACCACGCCGTACGTCGTGGAGAAACTCCCGATCTTGAACGAGGTACCGAGCAGCGTCAGCGGTCCGCTCGGTACCTGGTAGGTCTCGGAGCCGGCCAGCAACCTGGTGGCTGCCTGAATCGCAGTGAACGTGCCGAGCGTGACGATGAACGGTGGCAGTCGCAGCATCGTCACCAATCCGCCGTTGATCGCACCGAACGCCAGGCAGACGGCAAGCGTGGAACCCAGTGCGACCACCGGACCGTTCGCGCCTGCCGACTGCGCCATCACGATGGTGCCCATCACCGCCACCGCACCGATCGACAGATCGATACCGGAGGTCAGGATGATCAGCGTCTGGCCGACGGCGAGAATGCCGACGACCACCGACTGCTGCAGGATCAGAGAAACGTTCTGCGGGTTGAGAAACGAGCTAGAGATCGAGCTGAAGACGATGACGGCGATGAGGAGTGCGGCCATCGGCCCGAGCAGCGGTTCACGCAGGATGGTCCCTACGTTGAACCGGCTCGGAGCCTTGGGTTCGGCGGCGGTGTCAGTACTCACGGATCAGTCCTCGTGTTGGGGCGATGGTCCGGGAATCCGCGATCAGCCCCAGCAATTCTCTTCGCCCCACGCGGTGTCCTGCGACTCGATTCCGTCGACGGGCTGATCGGTGACCAACTGCGAGCCGGTGTCGTTGAAGCCGCTGGGCTTGGTGCCGTCCTCGGCGAACTTCACCACAGCGTCGACGCCCTGCTCGGCCATCTTCGCCGGGAACTGCAACACCGTCGCGCCGATGATGCCGGCCTTGACGTTCTCGATGCCGGTGCAGCTGCCGTCGATCGAGCCGATGGTGATCTGATCGGCGCGGCCGGCAGACTGAATCGCCTGGTACGCACCCGCTGCTGCGGGCTCGTTGATCGTGTACAGCGCATTGACGCCCGGTGCGCGCTGCAGCAGGTTCTCCATGGCGGTCTGCGCCTTGGTCTGATCGCCGTTGGTGTTCTCCTGGCCGACGATCTCCGGCGAACTGTCGGTCAGGCCCATGCCCTCGAGGAAGCCGTCGTGACGGAACGTGTCGACCGTGCCGCCCGCGGTGCCGTCGAGCATGATGACCTGGGGCGCAGTGGTTCCGAGCGTGCCCTTGACCCATTCGCCCTGGCTGACGCCTGCGGCCTTGTTGTCGGTGGCGAACGTGGCGTCGACCGCGTCCTCGGGGTCGGTTGCGGTGTCGAGGGCGATGACGACGACGCCGGCGTCACGTGCCTTCTTGATCGCGTCCAGGACTCCGGTGGACGAGTTCGGGGTGATCAGAATCCCCTTCACGCCCTGCCCGACCAGGTTCTCGATGGCCGCGACCTGTCCCTCGTTGTCACCGTCGAAAGCGCCGGCCAGAGCCACCAGCTCGGCTCCGCTGGAATCCGCCTGGGCCTGCGCTGCCTCGCGCAGCTTCACGAAGTACGGATTGGAGTCCGTCTTGGTGATGAGTCCGACCTTGACGCTGTCCGAATCCGAACTGCTGCAAGCGGTCAGACCGAACACGAGCGAACCGGCCATGAGCGCGGTGCCGATCGTCAGCGCGGACTTCCGACGGTGATTGAACATGTGGACTCCCTTGTCCCCTAGCCACGCGGTCGCGTCGCTCGATTGCAGGAGCCTAGAACGCATACAAGCGCTTGCGCATGCGCTTTCGCCGAAACAAACCTGGATTCTTTTTCACCGACCGGGCAGACGGTTCGTGACGGGGGTCACGTGGTTTGTGTCGACCCGGTTCGCGTCGCCCCTGTCCCCGCAAATGCGCGCGCGTTTGCCATCCGCGCGCGAACTCGTGCCCGATCACCTGGCTATTCCGTGAGCACCTGGCGAATGCGCGCGCATTTGCGATCGCCGATGCCACGCACCACCACCCATCACTTGTCCGGCGGCGAACCCTCCCCCGTCACTGCTTCCGGCT
>NZ_NOZF01000148.1:0-74069 GCF_002258565.1 Rhodococcus sp. 05-2254-6 | reverse complement strand
GGAAAACCCCGTCAACGCCCACAAAGCAGGCACCATCACCGGCCTGACCGTCACCGCAGGCGACGCCATCACCCAAGGCACCGTCCTCGCAGAGATCAAGTAGGGGGTGTTCGATGACTGCCCTCGCTGAATCGTTCGACGGTGGTAGCTCTCCGGTGCATTCGACCGAGCTCGAAATCGTGTCCACGGTGCTGCGCATGGCGTCGGCCGCGCGAGTTCGTCTGGCCGAGGCATTGGATGCGCAGGGGCTCAGCTGGGCGAGGTACGAGGTACTGGAACTGGTGTGCAGACGAGGGCCGATGTCCTACAGTGCGCTGTCGCGGGAGTTGGTGCGGCACAGGACGAGTATCACCGCCACGACGGCAAGTCTGGTCGAGGCGGGGCTGCTGGCGCGGAGCGTCAATCCGCGAAATCGGCAGCAGTACATGGTCGAGGCCACCGACTCGGGGCACCGTGCGGTGACGCGGGCCGAGCGTGCGCTCGAGCGCGCCCGGTCGAGGATGGCTGTCGATGCCGATTCTGCTCGGACGCTCGAGGTGTTGCGCGGCATCGAGAAGCAGTGGAACGGCAGGCGCTGATCGAGGCCGCACAGGTGCGGCTGTCTCCGACCCGGCCTGAGATCGGGTTCGAGGCCACGGGGGAGTGACCGAAAAACGAACAGTGGGAGTCGTGTCGGCTCCGAGGTGACGCGTCGAGCGTCGTTGCGGTCGACATTCGGCGAATTCGTCTGCATACTTGACTTTGTCCAGAAAAGCGGAGGATAGTATTGCTGTGATGCCGATCTCACCGTACGCGGAGCTGTTACGCACCGCCGACATGCGCGTGACCCGTCCTCGGGTCGCGGTGCTCGAGGTCGTCGGATCCAATCCTCATGCAGACACCGACACGATCCTCGGGCTCGTGCGATCGGTGCTGCCCGAGGTGTCGCGGCAAACCGTGTACGACGTGCTCAATGCGTTGACCGCGGCGCGCCTGGTACGGCGAATCGAACCGGCAGGATCTCCTGCTCGGTACGAATCTCGTGTCGGCGACAACCATCACCACGCGGTGTGCCGCTCCTGCGGTGTCATCGCCGACGTGGACTGCGCGGTGGGCGAAACGCCGTGTCTCACCGCATCGGACTCCGTCGGTTTCACGATCGACGAGGCGGAAGTCATCTACTGGGGCTTCTGCGCACAGTGTTCGGCTGCTCGAGGGCAGTCGACAGCTCCTGTTTCGTTCCCTCCCGGTTCTCGAACACAGCAGAGTTCGTGAATCGACCTCGATCACAGCCCGATCGTCACACTTCGGAAGGAAGCACGTGTCACAAGATCACACAACACGCGAAAAAGAGATGAACGAGGATCAGCCACAGGAGTCGGGTGGCAAGTGTCCGGTCATGCACGACTCGATGCCGATGCCCGTCGAGGGTGGCGGCAACCGCGAGTGGTGGCCCAAGGCTCTGAACCTCAAGATTCTCAAGAAGAACCCGGCCGTCGGCGACCCGATGGGTGCAGATTTCGACTACGCCGCCGAGTTCAACTCCCTCGACCTCGCCGAGGTCAAGCGCGACATCGAAGCCCTCATGACCAACTCGCAGCCCTGGTGGCCTGCCGACTTCGGTCACTACGGCCCCTTCTTCATTCGCATGGCGTGGCACGCCGCAGGCACGTACCGCAAGCAGGACGGACGCGGTGGAGCCGGAGCGGGCATGCAGCGCTTCGCCCCACTGAACAGCTGGCCGGACAACGCCAGCCTGGACAAGGCTCGTCGTCTGATCTGGCCGGTCAAGCAGAAGTACGGTCGCAAGCTCTCGTGGGCCGACCTGATCGTGCTCACCGGCAACGTGGCCATCGAGTCCATGGGTCTGCCGACCTACGGCTTCGCCGGCGGTCGCGTCGACGCCTGGGAGCCGGACGAGGACGTCTACTGGGGCCCCGAGCAGACCTGGCTGGGCGACGAGCGCTACAACGGTGACCGCACCAGTCTCGAAAACCCCTTGGCCGCAGTGCAGATGGGCCTGATCTACGTCAACCCCGAAGGCCCCAACGGCAACCCGGATCCGGTGCAGTCCGCACTGGACATCCGCGAGACCTTCGGCCGGATGGCCATGAACGACATCGAGACCGCGGCACTCGCCGTCGGTGGGCACACGTTCGGCAAGACGCACGGTGCGGCGGATCCCGACGAGCACATCGGTGCCGAGCCCGAGGGTGCACCCATCGAGCAGATGGGTCTGGGCTGGAAGAACAGCTACCAGAGTGGCGTCGGCGCGGATGCGATCACCAGTGGTCTCGAAGTCATCTGGACCCCGACGCCCACCCAGTGGGACAACAGCTTCCTCGAGACGCTGTACGGATTCGAGTGGGAGCTCTACAAGAGCCCCGCAGGTGCGCACCAGTGGCGCCCGAAGAACGGCGAGGGCGCGGATCTCGTTCCCGACCCCGCCGATCCCTCCAAGCGTCGCCACCCGTCGATGCTCACGTCCGACATCGCGATGCGCGTCGACCCGATCTACGAGCAGATCACCCGTCGCTGGCTCGACCATCCCGAGGAGCTCGCCGAAGAATTCCAGAAGGCGTGGTTCAAGCTCACCCACCGCGACATGGGACCCGTCACCCGCTACCTCGGCCCCGAGGTTCCGTCCGAGACTCTGCTCTGGCAGGACCCGATCCCGGCCGTCGATCACGAACTGATCGGTGAGGCGCAGATCGCCGAGCTCAAGAAGACGATCCTCGACTCCGAACTGACTCAGCAGCAGCTCATTTCGGCTGCCTGGGCCGCGGCGTCGTCGTTCCGAGTCAGCGACAAGCGCGGCGGTGCCAACGGTGGCCGTCTGCGCCTGCAGCCGCAGGCAGGCTGGGAGGTCAACGAGCCCGACGAGCTCGCACAGGTCATTCGTGTGCTCGAGGGAATCCAGCAGTCGTTCTCCGGAACGGTGTCGTTCGCCGACCTCGTCGTTCTCGGTGGCGTCGCAGCACTCGAGCAGGCGTCGGGTGTCAGCGTGCCGTTCACGCCGGGCCGCATGGACGCGACGCAGGAGCAGACGGACGTCGATTCGTTCTCCGATCTCGAGCCGAAGGCCGATGGATTCCGCAACTTCCTCGGCAAGGGTCAGAAGCTTCCGGCCGAGTACTCCCTCGTCGATCGGGCGAACCTGTTGTCGCTCAGTGCACCCGAGATGACCGTGCTCGTCGGCGGACTGCGTGTGCTCGGAGCCAACTTCGGAAAGTCGTCGCACGGCGTCCTGACCGACAAGGTAGGAACGCTCACCAACGACTTCTTCGTCAATCTCCTCGACATGGGCACCGAATGGGTCCCGGCCGCGGAGGAAGGCATCTACGAAGCCAAGGATGCGGCGACCGGTGAGAAGAAGTGGACCGGAACTCGCAACGACCTGGTGTTCGGATCGAACTCCGAATTGCGCGCTCTCGCAGAGGTTTACGCCTGCGACGACGCCAAGGACAAGTTCGTCGCGGACTTCGTCGCTGCCTGGGACAAGGTCATGATGCTCGATCGCTTCGAGCTGGCTTAACTCTCTCCACCGAACTCGAAGTTATGGATGGAAACCGTGCTTGATCCATCCATAGCTTCGAGTTCGTCGTTATCGGTCCGTTATCTTTCGTTGCCGATTCGTGTCCTCGGTCCCTGATTCGCTGAAATTTGCGAGCGGCAAGCTACAAGACATGACACACGACGAGGGGGCGGCGGGAGCCGTCGACCACAACATGGACGAACCACGCAAGGGAGCATCCGGCTTCGGATCGTTCCTGGAGATGTTCCAGGATGCCTCCACCGACAAGTCCGATACCGAGCGCTGAGTTCAGCGAGTCCCGATCGTGTTGGTGACCGATCCGATCCGTTGAATACTCAGTTCGACGCGATCGCCCGGGGCGATCCAGCGGTCGAGTTCCAGGCCACATCCACGTGGAAGCGTGCCGGACGTCAACAGTTCACCGGGATGGACGTTTTCGCCGCGGCTGGCGTATGCGAGAGATTCGCCGACCGAGTACCGCATACCGGCGGTGCCGGTCGTCGACCACAGTTCCTCGTTGACGGTGACGGTGGCCGTCAACGAATCCAGATACGGCGTGATCTCGTCGGCGGTCACGATGTCGGCTCCCATGGAGCTGGCGAATGTCTTGGTCTTGACCACCGGACCGAACGGGGTGCGACGCTGCTCCTCCCACTGGGTGTCGCGGGCGCTGATGTCGTCGAACACCACGTACCCACCGATCGCAGCAGTGGCCTGCCGCTCGGATACGTCGCGGACGGGCCTGGTCACCACGGCTCCGAACTCGAGCTCGAAATCCAGTGCCCGGCTGTAGGACGGCCATTCGACCGGAGCTTCGTCGGCTACGACGGTGAGGTGGTTGCCGGTGTAGTAGACCGGATGGTCGTCGAACCCCGGCCCCGGACGGAGCGCCGGAAACGTCGATCGAGTGACGGCTTCGAACCCGCGGATGAACGGGAGAGCTTTCGGCAGGTTGCGGCGAACCAGGTTGTGCGCGGCCAGATCCCAGTGAGCCTCCCAGCCGAGGAAGCAGCGAAGAGACGCCGGGATCACCGGAAGTGTCGGTGCCGGCCGGTCGATCACCGCGACTCCCTCGGACACGGCGCGCTGCACCACGGCAGAGGCCGCGTCGCGCACCCGTTCGCCGGCATCGAGAAACCCGAGCACGGTGCGGGTGAGCGGGCGGAGAGACTCGTCGGCACCGAATGTCGACACCGCGGTATCGAGGTCGACCCACGATCCCGACTCGGGTGCGTACACGGCCAGACGATCTGTCGAGTCGGCAGCGATCAGGCGTCGCAATCGCACGTCAGGAATCCGATCTTTGTGGGAGGGGGCCCTACAACGGTTGAGGAACCAGGAGTGTAAGCGGCAGTACGGCCGTGATGTCAAGACCTGTTCGCCGAGGACTAGCGTGGACACATGAGATCGCCTGTTCCCGAATACCTCGCCTCCGTGTTGGAGGACTGCAGACAGTTCGACGGAGGGACGGTGACCGAGGGCAACCCGGTAGTGGCCTCGGCGGATCCCGACACGTTCGCGGTCGCCCTCGCCACCGTCGGGGGATCGCTGCACGGAGCGGGCGACACCGACACCGAATTCTCGATCCAATCGATCGCCAAAGCGGTCGCGTACGCGCTCGCCATCGAGGACAACGGTATCGAGGCGCTGCTCGAGGCCGTCGACGTCGAGCCGTCGGGAGACTCGTTCAACGAGATATCCCTCGAAGCGGAGACCGGAAGACCGCGGAACCCGTTGATCAATGCCGGTGCGCTGGCGGTGCATTCGATGATTCGAGGCGACGGAAGCGAAGAGCGGGCAGGGCGATTGACGGACCTTCTGAGCCGAATGGCCGGCCGCGGACTCTCCGTCGACCGTCAGGTGTACGAGGCAGAACTCGAATCCGACGACCGGAACACCGCGATCGCGCACCTGTTGAAGTCGGTCGGCCATCTCGGAGCCGAGCCCGCCGATGTCGTCGACGGTTATGCACGTCAGTGCGCGGTGACCGTGACCTGCAACGATCTGGCCCGGATCGCCGCGGTGTTGGCGAACGGTGGGAAGGATCCCGGCACGGGCGAACAGGTGGTCGACCCGGCGATCGATCGACACGTGTTGGCGGTCATGGCCACCTGTGGAATGTACGACGGCAGCGGCAGCTGGCTTGCGTCCGTGGGTATTCCGGCCAAGAGCGGGGTTGCCGGGGCGATCATCGGTGTGTTGCCCGGTCAGGTGGGGATTGCCGTGCTGTCTCCGAGGCTGAACGAGCACGGCAACAGCGTCCGTGGGGTGGCGGTGTTCGAGAGGCTCTCGCGCGATCTGGGTCTGCACATGATGCATGTGGCACCCAGCGGCGAATCGGCCATCCGCAGCGTGACCGAGGCGGAGGGTATGACCACAGTGGAGCTGCAGGGTGATCTTCGGTTCGCGGGTGCCGAGGCGATCATCGCCCGAATGGTCCACGGTTTCGGCGAAAATGACAGTACGACAGTCGATTTCAGTGAGGTGCGGGCAATCGACGGCACGGCTCGACGGCTCCTGCATGATGCGTTTCGCGCCCTGGAGGACGACGGTCACCGGGTCATCGTCCACGACCCCGACGGGTTCATGGGCTCGCCCGATCGGTCAGAGTCGGCCGGCGAGAATCATGTTCCAGTAGGACAGCGGTAGGCCGTAACGGTCGAACGCCCAGGCGGAGCGCCGGGGTTTCAGCGGGTCTACGAACGACGGCAACGACGGCGTCAGGGTTCCGGTGCGATCGAACTCGGCAGCGATCAGGCGGTGTGCGTCGACCGGGATGGGGGCCACGGTGTAGCCGTCGTACTCCGACAACGGAGTGCCGCTGCGCGCTGCGATCACGTTGTCGACGAGAATCGAAATCTGTTTGCGCAGTGCGCCACCCGAGGAATCGGTGTCGATGGCTGCGCCGTCACCTGCGGCCCAGATCTCCGGATGGATCCGGTGGCGCAGAGTTCGTCCGTCGATGTCGACGACACCGTGCGAGGCGGACCCGGTCAGATTCGATTCCTCCAGCCACTTCGGACCGCGGAACGGCGGTACGAGGTGCAGCATGTCGTAGCCGAGCCGCTCATCGATGCCGTCGTGGTCCGTGACGATGATGTGTCCGCTCTCCGGGTGCAGTGCCGTCACCGCAGTGCGGGTCAGAATGCGCACGCCGAGCTCGCGTAGTCGTGCGATCACGATGCTGTCGAGTTGCGGCACACCCAGTAGGCGGTGTCGATCCACCACCAGCGTGATGTCCATTCCCGGCATGCGGCCGGTGCGGGTCCAATGGTCTGCCGCGAGGAACAGCGGCTTGAGGGTGGTGCCGGTGCACCCGACCGGTGGCCGCGGCACGGTGAACACCGCGCTGCTGTGGGCGGGCAGATCGCGTACCAACTGCCAGGTGCGTTCGGCTCGGTCGAGGTAATTGCTGGTGACGGTGGGGGATCGGAGCGCGGCCCACACTCCGGGCAGCGCGTCGGTGTCGACGACGAGCCCCTGTCCGAGCACGAGATCCCGGTAGCCGTACTCGGTGCCCGACGCGCAGCGCACCAGACGATTCACCGGGTCGATCGCTGTCGCCGAGTCCTCCAGCCAGACGCATCCGGTCGGGATCACCGAACGTTGGGTGCGCTCGGCCTCGGTCAGAGCTGCCTGACCGGAGCCCACGTACGAGAGCAGTGGGCGATAGGTGTGCACTTTCTTGGGTTCGAGCACCGCCACGTCGGAGATGCCCTTCTTCAGAAGTCGCGCTGCCGCGCTGATGCCCGCGTTGCCGCCGCCGACGACGAGCACGTCGTAGGTCGTGTTGGGGGTGGTCACAGAGACACCTGCCGCGCTTCGGTGCGTGCGCTCGTCGTCATCGAACGGATCACCGGGTGTCTGCTGTCGGCGCGAGCACGGATTCGGTCGTGGATCCTCGTACCTCGACTCGATCGGGTACGAGACCGATGCCGGACTGCTGCAGTGCCGGCGAAAGTACCACTGACAGTTGCTGATTCCACCGGCCTAGTCGGATGGCGGTGGCGTCGAGTACGGAATGGACACCGGCCGAGGCTCCGGCCACCGACGACAGGTCGAGTATCAACGCTCGCCCGCGCTCGGCTGCCTCACCGAGCGTTTCGGCCAGGAGGGGGACATCCGAGTCACCGATCGTGCCGGTCACTCGGACGACGATGTCGGCACCCGCGCTCTCGTCGACCGACAGCATCATCTCGGTATCGAAGCTCCGCGAGGCGTTCAGTGACGGAATCACTTCGGCGAGCGGGGGCGTAATGGACGGTACGACGATCATGAACACACTCCTGAGCAGCCGAACTCCTCGCCCGGCGCACGGGGGAATCGACAGTCGACATTCGGGGACCGAGGGCTACTCCTCAACCACGCTCTACAGGACTACCCGGGGTGGGGTGTTCGTAAGCCTCGAAACGGCAACGGGTTTGACTGCGGGTCCGACGGGAATACGACATCGATCGCTACACCGTGGGAGGCACGCCGATGACGACAGCCGAATCCGATTCCATCCGAGCATTGACATCCGTGCACGCCGATCCCGGAGTGTACGAACCGCAGGAGGATTCGCTTCTGCTGTGTGACATCGCCGCCACGACGGGCATCGTCCCCGGCGCGCGAGTCTTGGACATGTGCACCGGCAGTGGTGCCGTGGCAATCACTGCCGCACTGTTGGGCGCGCGCGAAGTGGTGGCATTCGACATCTCGCCCCGCGCTGTCGACTGCGCCGAGCGGAACGCACGCTCGGTAGGCGTCGAGGTGGACGTCAGGTTGGGTTCCCTGGCAGAGGCCGCCGAGCTCGAACCGTTCGATGTACTGCTCTGCAATCCCCCGTACGTCCCGTCCGAGCTTCCTCCGACGGGGATGGGCCTGCACCGCGCCTGGGATGCGGGCGAGGACGGCCGGACGGTGCTCGATCCGCTGTGTCGCGCCTCGGCCGACCTGCTCGCGCCGGGTGGCGTGCTGCTCGTCGTCCATTCGGAGTTCTCCGGCCCCCACCGCACCGTGAGAATGCTCTCCGACAACGGATTCTCGGTGACGGAAGCCGGCCGGCAGACCATCGATTTCGGGCCTGTGATGCACCGGCGCGCAGAATGGCTGGAAGCTCGCGGAGCATTGGCTCCGGGGTGCCGAACAGAGGAGTTGGTGGTCGTTCGTGGCGACAAGCGATGACGCGGCAGGTGCGCGCACCACGGTGAGAATCGTCCGCGGCGGACCGATTCTGATCGACGGACCGGTGAACATCGAACTCGACGACGGTACGCGGGTGGAGTCGGATCGCTTCGTCGTCGCGGTGTGCACGTGTCGGCGGAGCAAGAACTATCCGCTGTGCGACACGAGCCACCGCGCCAAGCGGCGACCCTCTCAGTCCAGCGAGGACTGACCGGCAGCCCACCGCTCCATCACGTGGTCGGCGAGCTCGTTCTCGACGAAATCCAGCGCACGCATTCCGAACACCACATCTGCCTCCAATTCGGGCTCGTCGCGGAGGAGCGTGCCGACCACATCGTGACGTAGTACCTGCTCGTGCACGGCGTCCGCCTCGACGTGCTCGGCGTAGAACGCGATGCATGCTGCGGGGGCGTCGAGCCTCTGCAGTCCCTGCACGTAGCGCTGTGAGCCCGGAGACGAGGTGATCTCGGTTGCCGCGAGGTGGCCCACGGTGGCACCGCGCAGACCACGGTGCAGGCCGAAGAGCGACATGAGATTGACCCACGCCAGTGTCTGCGCCGGGACGCGGTCGACGTAGCCGAGGTACGTTGCATCGAGGTCGGCGGCCACCATCGATTCGGCCCACAGATGCTGGTGCAGGCGGTCGCCTTTACCGCCGCCGTACTCGTCGAATTCCACTGCTACGTAGGAAGCCTTGGTCTGACCCGTCAAGCGGGGAATGGCCCAGGCATGCGGATCGGCTTCCTTGAGGTGGTAGACGGATCGGTGCACGAAGTATTCGCGCATCTGCTCCCATGACCCCTCGTCGCGCAGGAACCAGGACGGGCCGGTTCCCGAGGTGGCCTCGACGGACAGTGCGTCCATCTCTGCGATCGCGTCGGTGCCGGGTTCCACGTTCTCCCGTACGTAGGCCAGGAAGGCGGACTCGAGAGCTCCTCGCAGTCGAAGGAGTTCGGGATCCCATTCCCAGGCGTCCGAGACTCCCGCGAACCCGCGGTAGTGCAGTTCGTAGCAGATCAGGAGCGACAGTTGCACGTCTCGTGACGTGGCATCGACCTCGGTCGGCGTCGGCACGATCGCAGTCCCGTTCGGCTCACCCGCAGCCAGGCACCGAGTGATGGCATCGGAGATCGGCCCACAGGGAGTGGGCAGCGCAGGGCAGCGGGCGGTGGACGGATCGACTGAGAACAACGCGGTCATAGTGGTGGCTACCCGCTGACGCTCGGTACCGACCACTCACGACCTCTGTGTTTGTGACCTGTCACAACAGGCAATGCGCACTGCACGACATCGAACTTCGAGGTCGTTCCATCGGAAGGACCACATGCGCGCAGTGACCTGGCAAGGCAAGAGGAAAGTCGGCGTGGACACCGTTCCCGACCCGCGGATAGAACTGCCGACGGACGCGATCGTGAAGATCACGACGACAAACATCTGCGGTTCCGACCTGCATCTGTACGAAACACTCGGTGCCTTCATGGACGAAGGTGACATCCTCGGCCACGAGCCGATGGGCATCGTCGAGGAAGTCGGTACGCAGACCGGCGATCTGGCAGTCGGAGACCGAGTGGTCATCCCGTTCCAGATCTCCTGCGGGCACTGCTACATGTGCGATTCGAGCCTCTACACCCAGTGCGAGACCACGCAGGTCCGCGATCAGGGAACGGGTGCAGCACTGTTCGGCTTCTCCAAGCTCTACGGGCAAGTTCCCGGCGGTCAGGCCGAGTACCTCCGCGTCCCGCAGGCGCAGTTCACTCACATCAAAGTTCCGGAGGGACCGCCGGATTCGCGATTCGTCTACCTCTCCGACGTGTTGCCGACCGCATGGCAGTCCGTCGAATACGCGGCAATTCCAGACGGGGGATCGGTGACGATCCTCGGTCTCGGGCCCATCGGAGACATGGCAGCGCGCATCGCACAGCACAAGGGCGCGCGAGTGATCGCCGTCGACCTCGTACCCGAGCGACTCGCCCGCGCCGCGGCACGGGGAATCGAGACGGTGAACCTGGCCGAGCACAGCCGTGGCGTCGGCGACGTCATCCGCGAGATGACCGACGGCCGGGGCACGGACTCGGTCATCGATGCGGTGGGTATGGAGGCGCACGGATCGCCGGTCGGCAAACTCGCACAGCAGATCGTCGGAATGCTTCCGGACGCCGTTGCCGCGCCGATGATGCAGAAGGCCGGTGTCGATCGACTCGGCGCGCTGTACTCGGCAATCGACATCGTCCGCCGCGGCGGAACCATCTCGATCATCGGGGTGTACGGCGGCATGGCCGATCCGCTACCGCTGATGACCATGTTCGACAAGCAGATTCAGCTCCGGATGGGGCAGGCGAACGTCAAGAGATGGGTCGACGACATCATGCCGTTGCTCGGTGACGACGATCCTCTCGGCGTCGACTCGTTTGCCACACACGAGCTTTCGCTCGAGGAGGCTCCGCATGCGTACGACATCTTCCAGAAGAAGCAGGACGGTGCCATCAAGGTGCTGTTGAAGCCCTAGAGACGTCCTTCGAATACAGCGATGCGGCCCGGAAGTTCACGGGCCGCATCGGTATTCGCAGAAGGATCGATCCATCTTCGTCAGTCGATGGAGATGACGTCCTTGGCGATTGCTGCCACGCGCGTCTGTCCTGCGGACACGACTCCGTGGCGGTTCTTGTGTGCCTCTTCGTACGTCACGACGGTGCGAACGTCGGTCGGGTTGGTGAGGTCCTTGATGGCGGCGACGGCGTCCGAGACGTTCAGGTCGTCGTAATCCGCGATCGGCAGCTCGTCGGCGTCGAGGGTTCCGCTGGCCGACCGCGCGGTGTGGATTGCGTCGGCGACGGTATCGACGCCCTCGCTACGGGTGACGTCCTCGGCTGCTTCGAGTGCTGCATCGCGACTTGCCGTCAGCGTCTTGACTGCCACGTCACCGGCGTGAGCGCCGCGGCCCAGAAGTCCGGCGAGGCGGTCCGGGGTAGCGCGAGCTGCGTCCAGTGCGCGATCGAGACCGCGAGCCGACCAGGTTGCGGGCGCGTTGACGATCTTGACCGCGGTGCCTGCGGCGGCCTGGAACGGGGTGCGACGCAATGCTGCGGGTCCGCCCAGTGCATCTTCCGCGAGGACGGTCTCGAGCCATTCCACCGTGGCGCTGTGCGCCGTGGCCAGCCGAGTCGCCAGAGCGACGACGGTGGGCTCGTTCGCTGCGGTGGCCAGAGCCTTGATGTACTTGGCGCGGCCCAGCAGCTGCTGCTCGAGGGCGAGATCGCCCAGCAGGGCTTCGTCGAACGGCTGTGCTTGCTCGGCCACTGCCTTGACTGCGGCGAGCGTGCGTCCCAGGAACGGCGACACGAGATCGGGCAGTCCGCCGAGTCCGCGAAGGGCTTCCTCGATGGCTGCGGCGCGGTCGCGACCGTTCGCGGCGTTCTGGGTCAACTCCCGGCGTACCGCCTCGGTGCGCGCCTGAACGACGCGAGTTTCGGCGATCTGGATTTCGGTGTTCGTCAGCTGCAGTGCGACACGCAACTGGGCGATCAACGTCGATGTGCTCATGGTGCTCCCCTTTCGGTCGGGTGGTCGATTTTCTCTGGCCGATGCCTGTGGGTCACAGCGTGATGCTCGGCCCTGACTGCAGCATTACCCGTCGGTAGGTTCGACCAAACTGATGTGTCCGATATGTGAACAGCGACACGTACCCGTCGGCCTCGTCCCGCAGGTGCGGAACCTGACGGTTTCGATCGGCTGCCGACTGGACATCCGACATCGATGAACACCGAGCTGTACACAGCAACTGTCTCTGCCACCGCGACGGGAGTCACCTCCGACGACGGGGTGCTGTCCCTCGGTGTGCGCGAACCGAAGCAACTCGGGGGGCCGGGGGAGCACACCAACCCGGAACAGCTGATGGCCGCCGCATTGTCGAGCTGCCTGGTCGAATCTCTGCGTATCGCGCTCGGAACCGTCGGGGGCAGCGTCGACGAGCTTGCAGTGAAGGGCACCGTGGTGCTCACCGACTCCGACGCATCCGGCTACGACGCGACGTTCGCACTCGCGGTATCTCTTCCCGGTACCGACGACGCCGAAGCAGTGTTGGCGCAGGCGACCTCGATCTGCCCGTTCCTCAAGGTCATCGACGGAGTGGAGGTCACCCTTGAATGACCCGTCGACGGTCGCCCTGTACTTCGGTGCCCGCACGAGATGACCTCGATACGCACCAGGGCAGCGCGGGGGGTCGGGGCGATCAAAGCCGGGTTCGCCCGCGAGGACACCACCTTGATCGCGGGCGGCCTGACCTTCTACGCCGTCATCGCCGTGGTGCCGCTGTTGCTCCTCACCATCCGCGCCTGCGCTCTGCTGGTGTCGGCCGACTGGGTGCGCGGGGGCTTCGACGCCATGTCGACGTTGTTGCCCGACGCCCTGGGTGCTCGTGCGGCCGTGGACGGACTGGCCACTGCAGGAATCGAACTCGGCCCGATCGGCGTCCTGATCGCCATCTTTCCCGCCACGTTCTACGGGGAGGGCCTGCGCCGGGCGATCGTGCGGTTCGCTCCGATCCGAGAATCGTTCACCGGTTGGCGGGGTCGGCTGGCGATGGTGCCGTTCTTCGCCGCAGCGCCTGTCTTGCTGGCAGGCGTCCTCTGCGTAGCGCGGTTGCTCGAAGCAACGACCGGCGGCGGCGGAATCGGTGCCATGGCGGCGCGCGTGTTCCTCGGCTTCAACTGCCTGTGGGTGATCCTGTCCGTCCCCTTGGCATGGACCTATCGCGTGATTGCGCCACGTGCGGTGGGCTGGCGGGCGTTGATCGTCGGATCACTCGTCACCTCGTCCATCGTCACCGGGTTCGTCCACGGATTCATCTTGTTCCTGGCGATACCGGTGGACCTGGGTGCGCCGTTCGGAGGCCTCACCGCGATCGGCGGTGGAGTGGCAATGATGTTGTGGATGTTCGTGTTCCATGTACTGGCTCTGGCCGGCTGGCTGGTCACCGCCGAGTTCGATCGGCCCGTCGATGCAGCCCGAACATCAACTGCATGAACCCGACGACTGCGAGCGCACACGTCACCGACATTCCGATCGTCGCCGATGATCCGGCGGCGGCCGGAGCGGCACCGGCGACCGTCGCCGTGACCGCAGCCGCGATCACCCGCGAGGGGCGCTCCCACACCGTCAGAAAGCCGACATCCTCGATGCCGGAACCGACCGCGCGGGCACGGGCCATCTCGTGCAGCATCGTCGTCACACCGACCGCGAGAACGAGCGGCATCGGTGCTCCGAGCGCAAGACCGCTCGCCAGGAGCAGCAGGTCGCTGCAGCGATCGGCGACGGTATCGAGCAGGTACCCCCACTGAGTTTGGGAGCGACCGATCATCGCGACCCCACCGTCGATACCGTCGAGCAGGCCGGAGATCACGATCAGCACAGCCGCGATCAGTGGTGCCGAGGTGCCGGGGCGCGACAGGGCCACTGCCGCTCCTGCCACCACGACGGCGGTCAGGGTGACCGCGTGGGCGGATACGGACGCGCGAACCAACGGTGCGCTCAGCGCATAGACGACGCGAAGCCAACCCGAGACCAACCCGGAAGCAGAAGGATCGATGCCGTTGTGCAGCGTCGACCACGTCGACAGATACTCCTCGCGAGTCGCCGGACGTACCGGCACACCCTGCTGCTTCGACGTACTGCGCTGATTGACCATCGAGAACCCTTGCTCGGCACTGACTGAGAGGAACTCGACGAGCAGTTGACCGGCGATTGCGCGTCGAGACTTCGATGCGGAGTACCCGCCCGCGGCGTTCTCAATCCGCACCGCAGCCGGACTATCGGTCGTCGTCGGAGTTGCTCGCTCTCCGCCGCGCTTTCAGTCGCGAGATCTTGATGCCCACGGCAGCGAGCACGATCAGCCAGCCCGAGATCAACACTCCGCCACCGACGAACGCCGCACGGCGCAGAGGATGTTCGTCGGCGTACACGTAACCGACTGTGCCCCAGATCAATGCGATGAGGGCGATGATCGCCATCATCCAGAGCATCGAATACAGCGTTCTGTTCATTGTTCACCCGACCTTGCTGTTACGTCGTCCCCGACGAGCGCGGACATCCATTCTTCCATCAGTGGCCGCCGCACCGTATTTCCCTTCACCAGGACAGATTCGGTTGATGTTCACCGGTCGAGATCCCGAATTCGACGGCCGTGCGGTGCATGTGCCCGAAGAGGCCTTCGGCCGCATCGAGCCGATCACGACCGAGCTCATCGGCCCACCGCGCCGCGCGCGCATTCGACCGCGAACTGCGACACTCGACAACACCGGAGCCGCCCACGTCCACGGTCATGTGATCGGCACCGGTTGCCAGCATTCGGCGCAGAGCGTGCTCACCGAACAGTACGAGTCCGCGGACGTGTACGACCATGTGGCTGCGGCCGGTGTCGCCGGGCCGACCCAGATGGACCCGTGGGTCCACGTCGCCCCACTGCTCTCGCAACGACGCCGCGTCCGAACCGTCCAGCCACACCGCGCAATCTCGCTCGCGCAGAACGGAACCGACCGTGGCGAGCAGCGAGGCAGAGCTGTGTCCGGCGCACTCGACGACCACGACGATCTCGGGCACGGCGTAGACGAGGCCGTGAGTGCGAGCCGCAGGGTCGGTGATGCGCGAGGACAGCATCAGCGCTTCGAGATTCTTGCGTTCGCGATCCCCACCCGTCCGCTCGGCCCATTCGGGTCCGTCGTGCCAGGCGACCGCTCGAGGCAGGTGCGCCAGGACGGCACCGGCGTCGTAGGCGCGATGCGCGAACTCCCAGTCCTCTCCGCCGTAACCGACGAAGGTCTCGTCGAATCCACCGATCTCCGAGAACAGCCGACGGCTGCACGACATGACGGCGCTGATGATGTACCGGTACGAACGTCGATCGGCATCGAGCAGGTTTCGCGAGCGGAAATACCCGTCCCGAAGCCACCCCGGCTCCGACAACTCCGGCGGTCCGGAAAATTCGCCGCCGAACCACCCGGCCACGTCCTCGGCGGACCAGCCCGTCAGATCGGCATGGCGTCGCCGACCCACGGCTAGAGCATCGGGAACCGCCCCTGTCAGCCGTACCGATTCCGCGATGTAGCCGGGTTCGGGGACGGTATCGGCGTCCAGAAAACACAGAATCTCCCCGTCGGCCACCGACGCGCCGAGATTGCGTACTGCCGCCGCGCGAAAGCCGAGATCGTCCTGTCGAACGACGGTGATGTCCAGGGCCGTCCGGAAGCCGTCGACGTCCGGTGCTTCGGGGGACCCGTCGTCGGCCACGATCACCTGGAGCAGCGAGGCCGGGTAGCTCTGCAGTGTCAGCGCGGTCAGTACGAACTCCAGCTGACGCTGCTGGCGAAAGTACGGGATCACCACGGACACTCGCGGATCCCGATCGACCGGCTCGGCGAGATCCCACCGATTGCCCGGAACCACCCATCGGCCGTCGGGTAGCTGGTCTGCCGTTGGTGAACACTGTTCGTCGAACAGTGCGCGGTACAGCACGGCTGCTTGCTCGAGGGTGGGGTAGGTGACCACGTCGCGGTTCTGCCAGGTCCTGTCGGGATGGCGCAGAGCCTCCGCCATCGCAGACGCGAGACCTTCGACCGAATTCTCGTGAATCCACAGCGCCCCGGGGGAGTTGGTCTCCATTTCCTCCGCGTACCGACCGCGCGGGACGAGTGGTCGACGGCCGGCCGCGATCCAGGAATTGATCGAACCCGATGCCGACACGTGTCGGTGGAACGCGACGGGAATCGCGATCGACCGCAGGATCTCGTTCAGCTCTGCATCGGGAACGAAACCGGTCGAGGTGAACGATCGGCCGAGTTGCTCTGCAGCACGGCCGAGTTCGTCGATCATGGATTCGTGGCCCGGTGATGCGGACCCGATCGAGAGAACGTCGACGTCGGTGTCCAGCGACGTCATGGCATCGAGCACCTCCTCGTGCCCTTTGCCCGGGTAGACGAATCCGAGTACGCCGACGACTTGTCGCGGGGCGACGCGGTCTTCGGTCCGTGGCTCCGCGCGTCCGATCGGAAGCGGGATCACCCGAACGTCGTCTCCACCGTCCAGGACTTCGTCGAGCAGTAGCCGCTCGTGCATGCTGGAGACGATTACGGCAGCGGCGCAATCGGCCACCCGCCGATAGCACTTCTTCCGCGCCTCGAACGCGTGGCCGTCGGACGCCTGCGGGACATCGTGCATCGTGACGGTGATCGGTGCGCGGTGCCTCTGGGCGAAGGCGACGAAAGCATCCGCTGCCGCCTGTGCAGTGCGGCCGAACAACCGGTCGGTGAAGTGCACGTGGACCGCACTGTCGAGGGGTAGCTGTTCGAGATCCGATATCACCGGACTCGCTGTGGCGGAGGCCAATTCGTGCGCACAGCGGACGACACCGTGCTCGTCGGGCCCCATGACGAGATGAAGTACCGTCCCGGTCACGGTGCCAGCTCCAGGGTTCGGATCAGTTCGGCGTGGCGTTCGAGCGCGGCATCGACGAATTCGGGACGATCCGCGTACCACTGCAGGTGAGCGCGATGAACGGAATCCGGCGACACGGCAGCGCCGTCCACCGACCAGTTCGGCCGCGAATCACCCTGCAGACCCAGAGCATTCAGCACTCGTCCCTCGACGGGCGCGCGAACGCCGCCGAGCAACTCGCGTCCCGGATCCCGCACCGTGCTGCCGGTCCCCAACTGATCGAGTATGCGCTGGGCGAGAGCGCCGAGCACCACGTTGGTCGCATGGTTGATCGTGTGGGTGGCGTCGATCCCGGCATCTGCGAACAGATCGGAGGCAACGATGTCGGTGTCCCGGCGTTCGCGTCGGCGCAACTCGTCGAGGCTCGCCTCGGCTGCCTGTCGCAGGCCGTCGCCCGAGACCGATCGATCCCAGTCCTCGTCGCCGCCCAGGCCGCGACGGGCGGCCAGAATCGTCCGTAAGTCGTGGTACGGCACCATGTTCGGGACGGCAGCGGGGTCGCTCGGGTGTCGAACGATGACCTGGAAGGGGTGCAGCCCCGCGTATCTCAATACCGGCCACCGGACCACTGTGGCGTCGGGTGCGAGCGCGTCGGCGAGATCGGGCACCCCCAGTGGCAGCGACCGATAGCCGGCTCGAACCGGCTGGGTGAGCAGCACCGACGCCTGGCGCACGAGGCGGTCGACGTGGGGCAGGTCCGAGGCTTCCAGCTCGTGTACGGGAGGGATGCGTACCGTCCGCAGCGGCATGGCCGGGTCGGAACCGAGGAGGATGCGCAGCGCCTCGGCCTGGCAGTTTCCCCAGACGAGCAGGAGCGGTCCGTCCTTCTCGGCGTCGTCCGCCAGTCCGTAGAATTCGCCGTAATGGCGGGTGCGACCGTCCATGCTTGCCCCGACGTCGTGTGATCGTTCTTGTTGGACCATTCTCTCGTCAACGTAGACCCGGCGGACGGGCTTCGCCAACCCCGATTGAACCCGGGTGCAATTGGGTACAGGCTACGTATCGCGTGTCGGGACCAGGCACGATCCACCTGCCTGTACCCGAAGGAATTCATGATTCGCGTTGCATCGGTTCCGTCCTCGCACGCCTATGTCCGACACCTGCAGCCCGTCGTCGGCGCTGCCCCGAACGAGATGTCCGTCGACTCGGCGGTGATCGTGCTGCCCGATCCTGCCCCGGCGAGAGTCGACGTACCCGGCCAGTGGTGGCCCCCACGACTGCTCGATGCTCGGTGGCTCGCCGAGCAGACCGACGTGCACTTCGATGTGCTGCACGTGCATTTCGGGTTCGAGTCCTTCACGTCCGACGAACTCACCCGCACCGTCGAGCATCTGCGCGCCCACCGGCAGCCATTGGTTCTGACGGTTCACGACCTGCACAATCCCCATTTCGCGGACAGTGCCGATCACCTGCGACAGTTGGACGTACTGGTTCCCGCTGCCGCCGCCGTCATCACCCTCACCGCGGGAGCCGCTGCCTGGATTCACGATCGGTGGGGTGTCGAGGCAACAGTGGTGGACCATCCACACGTCGTGCCGCTGGAGCGGATGACACTGCCGCGCCCGGAGTCGGACTCGTTCGTCATCGGCGTCCATGCCAAGAACCTGCGGTCCAACATGGACCCGTTGGCTGTGATGGATGCCGTGGTCGAGGCCGCACGATCGCTACCCGACGCCACTGTCCGGTTGGACATCGACGAGGACGTGTTCGAGTCCTCCAGCCATTGGTACAGCCCGACGGTCGGCGCAAAGTTGCTGGACTACACAAGCTTCCCCGATGTCGACGTGCGTGTGCACGAACGTTTCGACGACGACGCGCTGTGGGACTATCTGTCGTCGATCGATGTCTCGGTGTTGCCCTATCGCTTCGGAACACACTCGGGCTGGCTAGAGGCCTGCCGCGATCTCGGCACCACCGTGGTCGCGTCGGACTGCGGCTTCTACGCAGATCAGGCCCGGGTGCACAGTTTCCGGATGGGAATCGATTCGTTCGATCCCGACACCCTCGTTGCTGCCGTGCGAGCAGCGCACGCCGATCGGACGCCTGCGCTCGATTCGGGCGTTCGCGCGGAGCAACGACAGCGAATCGCAGCAACTCATGCCGCGATCTATTCAGCAGTGACAAAGGAGATGCGTTGAACGAGAAGCCACTTCGCATCGCGGTGTTGGCGTCGTCGAGTTTTCCGGTGGCGCAACCCTTCGCAGGCGGTCTGGAGGCGCACGTCTACAACCTGGTGCGCGCGCTCACCGAGCGTGGACATCAGGTGAGTCTGTTCGCTGCAGACGGATCGAGCGTCGACCTGGACGCAACGATGCTGCCGGTCCGAACGTTGGATCTGACGCCGATCTCGATCGCCGACGTGGCGATCACCCCCACCGCGATCCGTGAGCATCACGCCTATCTGGCGGTGATGTTGGAACTGGCCGGGACGCTGTCTCGGTCGTTCGACATCGTGCACAACCACAGCCTGCACTACCTGCCGCTGGCGATGTCGGCGACGCTCTCGGTACCGATGGTGACGACGCTGCACACGCCTCCGTTCGCGTGGCTGGAGTCCGCGGTTGCGCTGGCTCCTCCCGGTGCCAACACGTTCGCCGCTGTCAGCGAGTTCGCCGCCTCGCAGTGGGCCGATGTCACCGCAGGAACCGTCGTCATTCGCAACGGAATCTCGTTGGAGGACTGGCCGTTCGGCACCGGTGGCGACTATGTGGTGTGGTCCGGTCGAGTGGTCCCGGAGAAGGGGCTGCACCTGGCCATCGCGGCTGCGAAAGAAGCGGGGCGCTCGCTGCGTATCGCCGGTCCGCTGAGCAATCTCGAGTACTTTCACGAGTTCGTCGAACCCATGCTCGACGAGAACATCCGGTACGTCGGACACCTCGACCAGCCCGCCCTGGCGGCGTTGGTGGCAGGTGCCGAGGTCGCGCTGGTCTCGCCGGTCTGGTCCGAACCGTACGGCCTGGTGGTCGCAGAAGCGCTGGCCTGCGGCACTCCCGTCGCCGCGTTCGCCAGGGGCGGCATACCCGAGATCGTCGACGGCTCGTCGGGAGTGCTGGTGGCTGCCGACGACGTACACGGCCTCGCCGCAGCGATCCCCGCGGCGGCAGCGCTGAGGAGGTCCGACGTCCGGGCCCGGGCGGAGAAGGTGTGCTCGATGGGCCGGATGGTGGACGAGTACGAGGCGCTGTACCACTCGACTCTGGCCGCGGCGGTCGACTCGGTGGACGACCGACTCGCGATCGCATGATCGGCTACTACGCGCACCACCACGGGGTCGGTCACATCACCCGTTCCGACGCCATCGCACGGTCGATGGCCGAGCCGATGACGGTGTTGTCCTCGCGTGCTCGACCGACAGCGCATGCGGCGGCCGAGTGGATCTCGCTTCCTCTCGACGTGGACGACTCCGTGGAAGGCAATGCGGCGGTGGACAGTTCGGCTGGAGGGGTGCTGCACTGGGCTCCCCACGACGTGGACGGTCTGACCGAACGGATGGCGATCATCGCGGAGTGGGTGACGCGCGAGCGACCGCGGGCAGTGGTGGTCGACGTATCGGTGGAAGTAGCGATGTTCCTGCGGCTCATGGGTGTTCGCGTGATCGTGATGGCGATACCGGGGGAGCGGGATGATCCGATCCACAACCTCGCCTACCGGGCGGCGACCCACATCGTCGCACCGTGGTCGCGCGAGGTCTACGACCCGACCTGGCTGCGTCCCTTCGCCGAGAAGACCACCTATGCAGGCTCGATCAGCCGGTTCGCCGAACGTGAGAGAGACACTGCCCACGCCGATCCGACCGTGGTGGTTCTGGGTGCCGCCGGTGGCACTGCGCTGACCCGAGACCTGGTGGACTCGTGGTCGGCGGTGGACGCCCGCTTCGAGTTCCGCGCGCTCGGCGTCGCAGGCGGCGACTGGATCGACGACGTGTGGCCGGTGCTGTGTTCGGCGGCACTCGTCGTCACGCACGCCGGCCAGAACGCCGTCGCCGACGTCGCCGCTTCGGGCGCGCCGGCCATCGTCGTGCCGCAGGCCCGACCCTTCGACGAGCAGCATGCCACCGCCGCGGCGCTGGCGGGCGGCCCGTTCGCGGAGGTTCTCGACTCGTGGCCGTCCGTCGCGCGATGGCATGCTGCGGCCGATCGCGCTCTCGAGATCGGTGGCCGGCGGTGGTCCGCGTTGCGTACCGAGGGGGCACCTGTCCGTGCTGCCAGGGCCATCGAGCAGGCCGCACCTCGGACGGCGCGACAGTGAAGGCCGTCGTCGTCACCGTGGTGTCCGGTCGACACGAGCACCTGGCCGCTCAGGTGCGCGGTCTGAGTGCATCGGAAGAGCAGGTCGAACACGTCGTGGTCTCGATGGGCGACGATGCGATCGTCGACGTGCTCGCTCGATCGGGTTCGGCGGCGACGTGCATCGACATGCCCCCGCAGACCCCGCTGCCGCTGGCCCGCGCCCGCAATCGAGGCGCGGCCGCAGCAATCGAACGTGGCGCGGAACTGCTGGTGTTCCTGGACGTTGACTGCATTCCGGGCCCGAACATGATCGAGCTGTATCGCCGTGCGGCAACGCTGCCCGGCAACGACCGATCCCTGCTCTGCGGTCCGGTGACCTACCTGAAAGAAAAAGACATGGGTGCGGAGGTCGAGGCTCTGACGTTGCTGACCGCACCGCACCCGGCGCGGCCGAACCCGCCGGTCGACACCGTCGAGCACGGAGGCAACTTCGATGTCTTCTGGTCGCTGTCCTTCGCGGTCGAGGCAACCACTTGGACCGAACTCGGCGGCTTCTGCGAGGACTACACCGGCTACGGCGGTGAGGACACCGATTTCGCAGCCACCGCGGAGGCGTTGGGCATGGGGTTGCGGTGGGTCGGTGGGGCGCACGCCTATCATCAGTTCCATCCGGTCTCCGATCCTCCGGTGGAACATCTCGACGACATCGTCGCCAACGCGCGCACGTTCTTCGACCGATGGGGGCGGTGGCCGATGATCGGATGGCTCGACGCCTTCGCGGCTCGCGGACTCGTGGAGTTCGACGGCTCCGGGATCCGCCGCACGGCCGGCTGATTCGCTCGGATGGGTGCCCGCGCAACAGTGAGGGCGATCGGCCTCCGCAGCCGATCGCCCTCACCGAGGTTTGCTCGCCGGTGACTAGCCGCCGGTGATGGGTGAGTTGAATGCGCACGGGATGGACCTCGTGGGGAAGCCCTTCGGATCCAGTGCGTTCTTCACGATGCCGATCGCGCGAGGCGAGACCGAGATCGACAGGTGGTCCGACAGATCGATCTCGCAACCGTTCTGCAGGGTGACGTTGTTGACGGTGGCACCGGGTCCGGCGGTGAGGAACGTCGTCTTGTACGGGGTGACGACCTCGTCGTACTTGGTGCCGATCACGGTGTACTTGATGCCGGGGTCGGTATCACCGCCCACTGCCAATCCCTTGACCAGGTCCGAGTCGATGACCTGGTCCGAGGCGGCGGGTCCGGCGATTGCCCCGACGACGCCGAGTACGTTCAGGCCCAGGTTGTTGATAGTGCGACCCAGAGTGCCGATACCGACGAGTGTGGTGCCGTGGTTCGACCCGGCGACGCTGACGACGGTGTTGACCTTGTTCTTCGTCGGGTCGGCCGGGTTGGCACCACCCTCGAAGCGCAGGTACTGGCGGGTCACGAGTCCCCCCTGGGAATGGCCGACGATGTCGACCTGAGCGGACCCGGTGGCGGCGCGCACGGCGTCGATGTAGGTCGCGATCTCTTTCGCGCTCGACGCGACGGATGCCGTGCCCCGCAGCGACTCGAGATTACCGACGATGCTCGAGTCCTTGTCGCCGTAGTTGAGCGCGAAGATGCAGTAGCCCTCCTTCTTCAGCGCAGGCGACATCCGCGCGAAGTTGTTGTAGGCGTTCTCCCACGTGCCGTGCAGCAGCACGACCGGACGCGGATGCGCTGCCGACGGCTTGCAGTTCCAGTCGTTGGCACCCTGAGGTGCGACATTGGGGTTGACGATGCTGTACAGGAATCCGGCCAGGAAGTTCGTCTGCTCCGGTCCGTAACCCGTGGTCTCGGTCCGTGGGTCGTAGGTGATGGTCGCGGGAGCGGCGGATTCGATGTTCGGCTGGGCGATGCCCTGGTCGGCGGCCTTGGGGGAGGCCTCGGTCGGGCCGGGCGGAACAACCGAGTCGCCCTGCACGGTGGCGGGCGGAGCAGGTGCGGTGGCGGGCTGTGCCTGTGCTGCGACACCGGTACCGAGGGTGAGTGAGCACGCCATTGCGGCGATCATCGCGGCGCGCACCGTCGTTGCCTTCCGCGTCGTGCGGGAGGTGGACCGAGAAGTGGTCATGGAGCCTGACTTTCGACGAGGATTGTTGGACAAGGCGGAACAGTAAGCGCGGATTTCGGTGATTCGCGTTCTCCTGTCAGGCGTTTGGAATCTGCCTTCAACCGCCGAGTCGTATGTGAGAGATCGTCACAACTGAGCTCCGACGACCCGAATCCGAACCGACTGCCGGATATATTCGGAAAAACAATCCCCAGGTTTGATTGTTGTTCTACTGTTCGTAGCGGGGAAACGAACCTGAAGTAGGTTTCGAGTGCGAGGGGTGGGGTCTTCGGTGACGGCAACGGAAAGCGTGCACGTGTCGCAGGGTGAATACGTCAGTGGGCGACGGGCATCCGACCGTCTGCGGACGCCGAGGGAGACTGCCGCACGCATGCTGGATCAGTACTTCGGCGAGCCCGAGGACACACCACCGCCGCGCGAGTGCGCCCGCGGCGAACTCGACGACATGACGACGACCTGCTGCGAACTGGCGACCGGAGTACTCGAATCCGGGCGGCTACCGATAGCCGGTGCGATGGACGTCTTTCGCGACGCAGCGACCCGGTGGGCCCGAGACGGCGTACCGCTCGGCCGTATCCAACATGCCGTCAACGAGGGCTGCGCACTGGCTGTGCGACAGGCACTGCGCCCGGGCGACGGGGGTGCCGACGATCGACTCGCCGACGGAACCGTCCTGGTCATGGAACTGTTGGACGTCGTCACCGCGGCCGTGTCCGATGCCTACCTGACGGAATTTCGCACGCTGGCTCAGAACGGTCCCCGTCACGACGTGGAACTGCTGGACGCGCTGTTGACCGGTGACGGCACGGCTCGCAAGATCGCCGATCGGATGGGAACGCTGCTCGCCGAGGATTATCACGTGGTCGCCCTGCACTTTCCGGCCCATGCCGACGAGGGTGGCCGTCGGATCGACGCGGCGATGATGGCGGCTCGGAAACTGCGAAGAATCCACACCGCGCTGGCCACATTCGACGCGGACTGCGTGCCCATCGCGTCGATCAGTCCCACCGGCGGAACCGTCCTGCTGCCCGATGTTCCCGGCGTGGACGTCGGCGAATTGGTCGATCGCCTGGCCGACGCGGGTCAGGTGGCGGTGACCGCGACAACCGGGTCGGCCGCGATCGACGACATCGCCGCTACCGCGCCCCACCTGTACGAACTGCTGAGTCTCGTGCGTCGGCTCCGATACGCACCGGGGACGTACCGGATTTCGGATCTCGTGTTCGAGTACCAGGTGAGCAGGCCGGGCCTGGGGCGCAAACACCTTGTGACACTGATCGATCCGCTGCGCGATTCGGTCGACCTGTTGCCGACACTGCAAGCATTCGTCGATTCGGACTCCAACCGAAAGAAGACGGCCACCTGGCTGACGGTGCATCCCAACACCGTCGACTACCGTCTCAAAAGGGTGGAGCAGCTCACCGGACTCGATCCGATGAAGCCGTCCGGACTGCGAAGACTGCACGCTGCTCTGATCGCCGACCGCCTCGAGGCCCGTCGCGTTCCGGTGGACGAGCGATCACTGTGACCGCGCCGGACGGCGCGGTGCTCGCAGCGTCGGCGGCGCTCGATTCGGTGGAGTCCGTGGCCGCTCTTTTTCAGCCCGTCGTCGAACTGGCCACCGGGACAGTTGTCGGATACGAGGCTCTGGCCAGGTGGCCGTCTCCGAGCCTGGCCGTGCCAGAGGACGTGTTCGCGCTGGCGAGAGAGCGCGGACTGGTGGGTCGCGTAGACGTAGCGTGTCGCGCCGCCGCGCTGCGGGCGGCGCGTGAATGCGCCTACTCGCGTCGGGTGCGATTCTTTCTCAACATCGAGCCGGGCTGTTTCGCCGACGTACGCGACGTCGAGATCCACCTCGACGCGATCGGTGACGACCTCGACGTCGTCCTCGAGATCACCGAGCGAGACCTCGACCGCAACGTGCCGTTGCTGATGGCTCTGGTCCGAGGAGCCCGCGCTCGCGGCATCTCGGTGGCCATGGACGACGTCGGTGCCACGCCTGCAACGTTGGCACTGTTGGCCTCGGTCGCGCCGGACATCGTCAAACTCGACGCGTCGATCGTCCGGTCCCCGTACCGCGCACGCGCCGCGATACGGCAGGTGCGGGCCTACGTCGGTTCGAGCGACGCCGTTCTGCTGGCCGAAGGAATCGAAACCCGCAGGCATCTGCGTCGCGCCAGGTCTCTGGGAGCAACCCTCGGTCAGGGCTGGATGTTCGGACGTCCCATGCCGCTGCCGAATCCGCCGATCTGACGAGGGACCGGGAACCACGAAACCCCGCACCCTCGACGGCCGGGGCCTGGGTGCGGGGTTTCGTTACGACCGAACGAGACGGTCAGTTCTTGAACTTGTCCTTGATGTTGCCTGCGGCGTCCGAGACGTCGTCGCCGACCTGCTTGGTCTTGCCCGACGCCTGATCCTTTGCGCCTTCGGCAGCAAGATCGTCGTTGTCGGTCTTGTGGCCGATCTTTTCCTTGGCTTCGCCCACGAGCTCTTCTGCCTTGTGCTTTGCCTTGTCGATGAAATCAGCCATGGTGAACTCCTCGAAATCGATTGTCTATCCGTTCACGAGTAGCTATACCCGTGATCGACGTCGGTAACCATGCACTGCACCTGCGGGTTCTGCCGGCCCGATTCGGGTAATCGAGGCCCATGGACCCAGATACCGATATGCATTCCGCCCCCGATATGCCCTCACCCGAACACCGGCGACCGAGCGGAGTGGACGATGCGACCGTGGCCGCAGTGGGAAAGATGTCCGAGGCGCTCGAGTGTGTGGAGCGGGCCAGGGGACACCTGTACTCGTTCCATCAACTGATGGGGCATTCGGACCTGCTGTTGGGGGAGGCCGTCGAGGCGCTCACCGAGGCAGATCACGACGCGATCGCGCAGCGAATCGACACGGACATGATCGGCAGAAACATCGCACCGGGTCGTTGGACGTTCCAGCTCGTCGAAGAGTTCGACGACGGATATTGGGGCCCGTTGCGCGAACACGAGCGGGCCGTCCGAGACGAGTTGCTCGACGGACGTCGCCACGTGTTCGAGGCCGAGATGAAGGAGAAGCGTCGAACCCACGGCCGCAGCGGGCACGAGGCGAGACCGTCCGACTGACGCCGGTCCACGAAAAAAGCACCGACCCCGCCGGTTGACGGCGGGGTCGGTGCGTGAGGCGTGAGTGTTTAACCTGCTTGATTCGCCGCGTCGACCTCGCTGGTCGCGTTGGCGGTGGAGAGCTGACCACCGGAGTTCTCCAGGTGTGCCCGCACGAACCAGTGGAAGAGTTCGAGCTGCGCGCTCTGGCCGATGAGCATGTCCTCGGTCACCGGGTCGATCTCGCCGACCTCTTCGATGTTCTTGCGAGTGGTCTCGATGACTCCGGTGTAGACCAGGTCGAGTGCACCGAGGTGCTCGATGGCCGTTGCGCGACCGATCGAGTAGTCGTCCCAGCTGCGCTCGGAGACGATGGTGCCCGGGGTGCCCTTGGCCGAGGAACCGAGGGTCGCGATGCGCTCGGCGACGTCGTCCGCGAATCCGCGAACTGCTTCGACCTGCGGGTCGAGCATCTCGTGTACCGAGATGAAGTTGGGACCGACGACATTCCAGTGAATGTGCTTGAGGGTCAGGTGGAGATCGTTGTAGGCGTTCAGTCGATCCTGAAGGATCGCAGCGACGCGCGCGCCCACTTCCGAGGTGAGTCCGGGAACGGTGTACGAGTTCTTTTCAGCCATGTGCAGTGATTGCCCCATCCCCCTGGAACACAAACATGCCCCGCCGAATCGAATCGGCGGGGCATGTGTGGTGAAGAGTCAGGGCTTGTCGAGTCGCGGTGAATCCGTGCTCGACGTGCCGGTCGGCGAGGTGCCGGCCGAGGAGGTTCCGTCCGTCGGATCGACGATCGGGCTGTCGGCAGCGACCTTGTCGATGGCGTCTGCGTCGTCCTCCTTCGGGGGATTCTTCAGGCTCAGAATGATCGAGCCTGCCAGTACCACGACGATGACCACCAGGCTGACCAGCGAGGGAATCTCGGGGATCGAGGTGCTGATCACCTTGTGTCCGGCCTGCAGGATCAGCTTGACGCCGATGAAGGCGAGGATGATCGCCAGTCCCTTGGACAGGTAGTGGAACTTCTCGAGCAACCCTGCGAGCAGGAAGTACAGGGCGCGTAGGCCGAGGATGGCGAACGCGTTCGAGGAGTACACGATGAACGGGTCGTCGGTCACCGCCAGGACGGCGGGAACACTGTCCACTGCGAACACCAGGTCGGCGGCCTCGATGGCCACCACGACGGCGAGAAGTGGCGTGGCCACTCGCTTGCCTGCTTCCTTGACGAAGAACTTGGTGCCTTCGTATTCGTCGCGGACAGGAATGATCTTGCGAAGCAAACGAACTGCGATCGAGGTACTCGGGTCGTACGAGTCGTCCTCGTCCTTCATCAGCTTGTATGCGCTGTAGAGCAGGATGGCCGCGAAAACGAACAGAACGGCAGCGAACTTGCTGACGATGGCCACACCGGCGGCCAGGAAGATCGCGCGGAAGACGAGGGCGCCGATCACACCGAAGAACAGCACGCGGTGCTGGTACTCACGGGGAACCTTGAAGTAGCCGAAGATCAGCGCGAAAACGAAGAGGTTGTCGACGGACAGACTCTTCTCCAACAACCAGGCCGTCGTGTATTCGACGCCGGCCGTGGTGCCCAAGGTGAAGAACACCACGATGCCGAAGATGATGGCCACGCCGACCCACAGTGCGCTCCACCATGCGGCTTCCTTGAAACCGATGATGTGGGCACCGCGGTGTGCCAACAGGTCGATGGCCAACAGGATCAGGACGACGGCACCGAATGCCGCCCATGCCCACCAGGGGACGACGTTCATGAACGGCCACCTCTATTCGTGAATTTGCTGCCGAGTTGCTTCAACTTCGCCTGATTCTCGGGCTTGGTTGCGTACCGACGTGCTTGGTCGATCATTTTCTTGCCCTGTGGGCTGCGAGCGAACGATGTCAACTTCTGTGTCAACGACGCCATCTTCACACGCTCCTTTTCGTTCTCGTCTGTCTTCGGCTTGCCGTATTTCCGGCCGTACGTTCGGGCCTGGGCGGAAATTACTGCCTCTTTCCGCGACTACTCCAGTGTGACTGTTCGCTTTCCTGCAGGCATGGTCGTTTTGCGGACACGTTTCGACCGATTTCGTTGCCGGGTTACGGCAAGTTCAGCGGCCCCGCTGAGTCATGACGACGAGCCGACTTCGGGCCAGTCGAGCAACTTCGCTCCGAGCACCGCCGTGTGCAGCGCGAATGCCTCGACGGGGTTGCCCACATTCTGCCCGGTCAAATCCTTTATTCGCGACAACCTGTAGGTCACCGCCCGCACCGACAGATGCATGCGGCGTGCGGTGGATGCAGTGTTCGCACCGGTGTCGAAGTACACCTGCAGCGTCTCCAGCAGTGGACCCGCGCCGCCTCGCGCGCTCAGCAGCGGTGTCAGCAACGTGTCGACCAGATCGGCGATCGCCGCACGATCGCTGATCAGGACGCGGTAGACGAGCAGATCACGAGCATCGACCACCGATGCATCGAATCCGAGGGAGGCGGCGAGATCGAGTGCGTCGAGGGCTTCCCGGTACGACGCCGCGACACCGACCGCCCCGCTGCGTGGGCGGCCGACCCCGATCTGCGTCCGGCCGTATTCCCCTTTGCGACGGAGATCGACCGATTCGCTCGACGTCGAAGTGGACGTACCGAGGGCCCGTCCCACTCGGTCGAGGACGTGGTCGACGGCGACGAGGTCGGGTGCCGGGAACACCAGGATCAACCTGTCCTGCTTGGTGGCCACGAGCAACTCGGCGTCGCCCTTGCTGCCCTGCACACTGCGCTCGACGAGGGTGATGGCAGAGCTGGCGTCGGTGAAGGGCTTGGTCGACGTCACCACGGCCACCACATGAGGACTCGACAGATCGAGGCCGAACGTCTGCGCCCGCCCGAGCACCCCGGCGACATCGGAGGTGCCCGAGAGCAGATCGTCGACGAATTCACGGCGGGCGAGCACCTCGGCTCGCACGAGAGTGCGCCGGGCGAGCTGGAATCCCTCGGCCAGTTCGGCCACCGCGTCGTCGACCGCGCGCAGCATCACCTCGCCTGCCGTGACGACCCCGGCCGGGTCCTCCGCTGCGGCGACGACAGCGGGTAGTTCGCGCCACAGTCGCCACGCCGAGCTCAGATACAGATCGAGCAATGCCCGCAGTGCGACGCCCGCGCGGGCGGCAGCATCACCCTGCGCTCGGAACTCGTGCAGCTGCGGGCGGCTCAGTGGGACGCCGGCATCGACGGCGTCGGTGAGGACTTCGAGGAAGCTGCCCAGCAGAGCGACGTCGAGTCCGCCTGCGTCCGAGGCCGATTGCGCAGCGACGGAATCGAGCGGTAGCGCATCGCGCTGTGTGGCCATGTGTGTCTTGCTCCTCGTCGACTCCCATCATCGTAAGTCGCCGAAACCGATCGGTTACACGGGTGTGGAAGCATCGTCGCGCGCGACTCGGCGTTCGACGAAGGTAGGTAGATGACACGATTCGGCTCGGTGACCGTCGTCGCGATCGCGTGCGTGCTGTCGGTCAGCGCGTGCACTGCACCGTCGCAATCGGGAGCGGCATCGGCCGACGCGCTGGTGTTGGCCGACGGTTACGAACTCGGTGGTTTCAACCCGGTCGCCGGGTACGGTGCCGCGGGCGAAGCGAAGATGTACGACGGGCTGGTGCGCATCGGCGGCGGCGACGGTCTGCCACCGCTCGAACCCGGACTCGCAGTCGAGGTTCCCACGGCGAACGACGACGCGACGGTGTGGACGGCGACGCTTCGCCAGGGAGTGGTCTTCTCCGACGGGTCCGCGTTCGATGCAGCCGACGTCGTCGCCACCTACGAGGCGATTCTGGATCCGGCATCGGCGTCCGAGGCGAGATCGTCCTTCGACATGATCGACGAGGTCGTCGCGATCGACGATTCGACCGTCGAATTTCGACTCGCCTATTCGTACGCGCCGTTTCCGACGAAGCTGCTCATCGGAATCGTCCCGTCGGAAGCCGTTGCGGAACCCGGGCTCGCTGCCGAATCCCCACTCAACCGCGCACCTGTGGGAACCGGCCCCTACGTTCTGGTGGATCTGTCGCCGGATCGAGCCGAATTCGAGGCCAACGACAACTACTGGGGCGGTGCGCCCGAGGTGAAGAAGCTCACCCTGCTGTACGTCCCGGACGACAACACCAGAGCCCAGCGGATGGCGTCGGGCGAAATCGACGGGACGAACCTACCGCCGCTTCTCGCGCAGAGTCTGGACGGACGCGAGGGAATGTCGTTGTCGGCCAATGTCTCCGCGGACTGGCGGGGTGTGTCGTTGCCGACGAATTCACCGGTCACCGGAAACCGGGACATGCGGCTCGCCCTCAATCTCGCCGTGAATCGACAGGCGATGACGGACGGGGTGCTCGGCGGATACGGCCGACCGGCGGCCACACCCGTTCCGCCGGTGTTCGGCGACTCCTACGAACCGACTGCGGTATTCGAGTACGACCCGGCCGCGGCCCGCCAGATCCTGTCCGACGGCGGCTGGATTCCCGGTCCCGATGGCATTCGCACGCGTGACGGACAGCGCGCAGAGATCACCGTGATGTACAACTCGACCGATACCGTGCGTCGAGATCTGGCGCAGGCCTTCGCGTCCGACGCGGTCACGGTGGGGGTCGAGGTCACCCTCGAAGCACTGTCGTGGGACCGGATAGACCCCAGGATCGGCGTGGACTCCACGATGCTCGGCGGCGGAGAAGAACCGTTCGATGCCGATACGCAGGCATACCGCACACTCGACTCGTCGTTCGTCGCGCCGGGCGTCGGAAGTGTCTACGACAACGCGGCCGACTACTCGAACCCGACGGTCGACGCCGCCCTCGACACCGGCAGGCGCAGCCTCGACCCTGCGGTACGCGCGGAGGCGTACCGGGAGATGCAGCGCGCCTACTTGGCCGATCCGGGATACGTCTTCCTGGTCTTTCTCGATCACATGTACGTATCGAAGGATTCGGACTGGACGATGTCCGGCCCGGTACTCGAGCCGCACTCTCACGGCGTCACGTGGGGTCCGTGGTGGTCGTTGCAGACGTGGACTCGCGCGTCGTGACCGTCGATCGACGGCACGCCACGACTTCGCGCGGCATCGGAGCGATGGTGCGCCGTCGACTGATGCTGCTGGTTCCGGTGTGCGGTGTCGTCTCGCTGGTGCTCTTCGCCGCCGCAGCGGTGTCCCCGTTCGACCCGCTCGTCGGGTACCTCGGAAACCGATACACGACGACGACGGAGGCGGACAAGGCATCGATGACGGTCGCCCTCGGCCTCGATCGGCCGTGGTTCGTCGCCTACTGGCAGTGGTTGCAGGGCGTCGTGACAGGCGATCTGGGTCAGTCGCGATCCTACGGACAGCCGGTGAGTCAGGTTCTGGCCGAGCGTATTCCGTGGACGATGTTGTTGGCGGGAGTCGCGCTGTCGGCCGCGATTGCGATTGCGTTCACGGTCGGCATCGCTTCCGGCATTCGTGCCGGCGGCCGGTTGGACCGCTTCGTCGCCGCCGCGTGCGTCACCGTTCAGGGAGTGCCGCCGTTCGTGCTCTCGCTCGCCGCGATCGCGGTGTTCGCGCTCGGTCTCGGATGGTTGCCCGTGGCCGGACTTTCCGACGGCGGCAGCGATCCCACCCTCGGTGGAGTACTCCGCCATCTGCTGCTGCCCGCGTCGGTTCTGGCTCTGTCTCAGGTTCCGTGGCTGCTGTTGTCGGTTCGCGAGTCCATCGCGTCCGCGCGTGGCGAGGACTTCGTGGCAGGTGCGGTGGCTCGCGGCATTCCCACCGCCCAGATCACTCGCCGCCACATCGTGCCCGCCGCATTGGCCCCCTTCGTCAACGTCGTCGGAGTTCGACTGCCCGAGTTGGTCGTCGGGGCAGTACTGGTGGAAGAGATATTCGGGTGGCCTGGCGTCGCAGGAGCTGTCGTGCAGTCGGCACGCGATCTCGACATGCCGTTGCTGGCCGTGCTGACTCTCGGAACCACTGTCGCGGTCATGCTCGGCTCTCTGCTCGCCGACGTACTGGTCGTGCGACTCGATCCGAGGGTGCCTGCGGATGGATAGGCGAACGGCGATCGCGGGCGTGGCCCTCGCCGCTCTGACCGTGTACGCGGTAGCGGTCCCCATGCTCGCGGGGGTGGACGATCGCGTCGTCGACTTCTCGTCGGCGAGGCTGGGGCCCTCGGCGCAGCATCCGTTCGGCACCGACTCGGCCGGCCGAGATCTGTTCGTGCGCAGCGCATCGGCCGTCGGCACCTCGTTGCTCATCGCGGTGGCCTGCGCGGCACTGGCGACGATCCTCGGCTGCGTCGTCGGCCTGGCCGCTGGGGTGTGGGGTGGGCGGGTCGATCGCATCGTCATGCGCAGCACCGACGCCGTCAACGCGCTGCCCCACCTGTTGCTCGGCATCGTGATCGTGGCGATGTTCCGCGGTAGCGTCGTCGCCATCGTGGCGTCGATCGCATTGACACACTGGACCCAGGTGGCTCGCATCGTGCGCTCGGAGATCCTTCGGTTGCGCGAGCGAGAGTTCGTCGATGCGGCAATTCTGGCCGGGGCCAGTCGTTTTCACGTGGCAACTCGACACTTCGTTCCTGCCGTTCTACCCCAGGCCATGATCGCCGTCGTGCTGTTGCTCCCACACGCGGTGTGGCACGAATCGACGCTGTCCTTCCTGGGGTTCGGGCTGCCTCCGCACGAGCCGAGCCTGGGTACCCTGCTCGAGGAAGCCCGCAGTTCTCTGCTGCTGGGGAGTTGGTGGACCTTGGTGTTCCCCGCCGCGATACTGCTGGTCGCCACGCTGTCCGTGGCCGTACTGGGTTCGGCAATGCGGGCGCGGGTGACGCTTGTGCGTCCGTCGGAGCTTCGCCTGTGACCCGGGGTCTGTCCGTCCGAAACCTGACCGTTCGCATTCCGATCGGTCGACGGTGGGTGCATGCCGCCTCCGATGTCGACCTCGAGGTTCCGGCCGGAACCGTGACCGCTCTGGTCGGCGAGTCGGGCTGCGGCAAGTCGATTCTCGCGGCGACGGTGATGGCGATGTTGCCGGTCGGGGCGACCGTGAGCGGATCGGTCGTGGTCACCACCGCAGAGCGAGAATTCGACGTGACGAGTGCAGCAGGGTTTCGGGGCAGGGACGTCGCGCTCGTTCCGCAGTCTGCGGCAACACATCTCACGCCGACCCGAACCGTCCGATCGCAACTGGACGAGACGATAGCCGCGCACGGAGGGCCGTCGACGTCCGATCTGCTCGCCGAGCGGGTGGGGCTTGCCCCGGCACACCTCGATCTCCATCCACATCAGCTCTCGGGTGGAATGGCTCAGCGGGTCGCTCTGGCCGGAGCGCTGGCCGCGGACCCCACGGTGATCGTCGCCGACGAGCCCACCTCCAACCTCGATCGCGCGGCCGTCGACCACGTGCTCGGGCTTCTGCGGGCATGCGCGGACGACGGCGCAGCGGTACTGCTGATCACCCACGACCTGTCGTCGTTGATCAGGACGGAGGTCGCCGATCGCATCGCCGTCATGTACGCCTCGCGTCTCATGGAAACGGGACCTGCCGCGTCGGTGCTCGAGAATCCCCTGCACGACTACACCCGGGACCTACTGGACGCGCTGCCCTCTCGCGGGATGACTCCGCTCCCGGGATCGCCGCCCGAGTTGACGGACCTTCCCGACGACTGCGTCTATCACCTCCGCCGGCCATTGTCTCCACACTCCGGTGGACCCACGGAAATGGTGACGGTGGGCGCGCGGTCGTACCGAACGAGAGTGCACCGATGAGCTTGGACGCGGTGGCCGTGAGCGCCGGCTACCCGGGTGGCCCCGATGTGTTGACGCAGGTCAGCGTTTCGGTCGAACCGGGAACGATCACGGGGCTGACCGGCCCGTCCGGTAGCGGAAAGACAACCCTCGCGAGAGTGCTTGCGTTGCTGCAGAAACCCCGAACCGGATCGGTGCTGCTCGACGGGACCACCGTGCGAGGCGTCGGGTATTCGGTACCTGCGACGTCACGCGCACAGATCGCGCTGCTGTTCCAGTCTCCACGGCAGGCGACCGATCCACGGATGACCCTGCGCTCGATCATCGAGCAACCAGGGGTCATCGCCGGGCGCTCGGTCGATGTCGCCGATCTGGCAGAGCAGGTGGGTCTGACCGCGGACCTGCTGTCCCGTCGACCACACCAGGTCAGCGACGGGCAATTGCAGCGCGCCTGTGTCGCACGGGCGTTGGCGCAACGGCCGCGCTATCTGATCTGCGACGAGATGACGTCGATGCTCGACGCGGCGACGACGGCGTCGATCGCCAGATCGGTCGAACGCCAGGCCGTCGACGGCGGACTCGGTGTGCTCGTGATCAGCCACGACGCGGATCTGTTGGACACACTGTGCTCGTCCGTGCACCACCTGAGCTGAGAACGACATCGAGAACTCGCGGAGACGAGCGAGCCGGTTCGGTGTGCGAATCACTCGATCGGGGAGCAGAATCAGCCGAACCGATCGATTCGAGAGTTTCTCTCCACGTTGGGAGTCGCCCACATGACCTCGTCGAACAGACCTGCATCGAGTCTGCGATCGCAACTGCTTCGCAAGAAGCCGATCGTGGATCCGGACCAGCAGAGCAGTGGCGGGTTGGAACGCACCATCGGCACGTTTCAGCTGACGATGTTCGGCGTCGGTGCCACCATCGGTACCGGCATCTTCTTCGTCCTGTCGCTCGCGGTTCCCGAAGCCGGTCCTGCAGTGGTGCTCTCGTTCCTGGCCGCGGGTATCGCGGCAGGCCTCGCAGCCATCTGTTACGCCGAAATGGCATCGGCGGTACCGGTTTCGGGCTCGACCTACTCCTACGCGTACGTGACGATGGGCGAGGTGGTCGCGATGGGCGTCGCCGCCTGCCTGTTGCTCGAGTACGGAGTGTCCAGCGCTGCCGTCGCCGTCGGGTGGAGCGGGTACCTCAACGAGTTGTTGAACAATCTCTTCGGCTTCACCATCCCGCACGCGCTGTCCGCTGCCCCGGGTGACGCCGATCCCGGCATCATGAATCTGCCTGCGGTCGTGCTGATCGTGCTGTGCGCCGTTCTGCTCATTCGCGGTGCGAGCGAGTCGGCGGCCGTCAACGCAGTCATGGTCGTCATCAAACTCGGCGTGCTGGCTCTGTTCGCGATCGTAGGATTCACCGCCTTCGACTCCGGAAACTTCTCCGACTTCATGCCCCTGGGCGCAGCTGGTGTGACCGCGGCCGCAGGCACGATCTTCTTCTCGTTCATCGGACTCGACGCGGTGTCCACCGCGGGCGACGAGGTGAAGGATCCGCAGAAGACCATGCCGCGGGCCATCATTGCGGCGCTGATCGTCGTCATCGTCTTCTATCTCGTCGTCGCCGTGGCCGCCCTTGGCACTCAGCCCTGGACCGACTTCGCCGGCCAAGAGGAAGCCGGGCTGGCGGAGATCCTGCGTAACGTGACCGGGCAGGCCTGGCCGGCAACGATTCTGGCTGCAGGTGCGGTGATCTCCATCTTCTCGGTGACCCTGGTGACGATGTACGGGCAGACTCGCATCCTGTTCGCCATGGGCCGAGACGGCATGTTGCCCAAAGCTTTCGCCAAGGTCAGTCCCCGTACGCACACCCCGGTCAACAACACGATCGTCGTCGCCGTCGTGATCTCGATCCTCGCCGCGTTCATTCCGCTCGACAAGCTGGCGGACCTGGTGTCGATCGGCACCCTCGTCGCATTCATCGTCGTGTCCATCGGAGTGATCGTGCTGCGCCGCTCGATGCCCGATCTCGAGCGGCCGTTCAAGGTTCCGGGATACCCGGTGACTCCGGTGCTGTCGGTCCTCGCGTGCCTGTACATCCTGTCCGGGCTGCACTGGACCACGTGGTTCTGGTTCGGGCTCTGGCTCGCGGTCGTGTTGGCGTTCTACTACTTCTGGGGTCGGCACCATTCGGCATTGCGTGGTGCAGGGCAGGACGCGCGATGAGCGTGCTGATCGCGTTCGCGCCGGGGAAGGGAAGCGTCGGTGCCCTCGATCTCGGTGCCCAACTCGCTCGGTCGACCGGTTCCGACATCGACGTGGCGACGGTGGTTCCCAAGCCGTGGTCGACGCCGTCGATGGCCCGCGTCGATGCCGAGTTCGCGGATTGGGCGGCGGCAACGGCAGCCGAATCCGAGGCGAAGGCGCGGCACTATCTGCAGGAGAAAGCGCCCGATATCGCCGCGTCGTTCCACCGAGTCGCGCACCGCTCGGTGTCGACGGCGTTGACCGATGCGGCGGACAGTCTCGGGGCCGCGGTTCTGGTTCTCGGCTCCTCGGGCGACGGCGCACTCGGGCAGGTCGTCGTCGGGTCGACCGCCGACAAACTGCTGCACTCGTCGCCGGTGACGGTGGCGCTGGCCCCGCGCGGCTATCGCGTGCGCGAGCGCGCGACTCTGACACGGATCACGTGCGCGTTCTCCGGTGACAGCGAGGCCTCGCGCGTGGTGGGACCCACCGCCGAACTGGCCAGCGAAGCGGGCGTTCCGCTTCGTCTGGCGTCGTTCGTGGTCCGCGGTGCGACGATGTACCCGCCCGAAATCGGGCTGCGAGCCGAGGACGACGTCGCCGCCGAGCTGTCCCGGGGGCTCAGCGAGGCGCTCACCGCAGCAGTGGACGACGCGGTTGCGGTGGGACTCCCGGTCGATCGGGTGACGACCGAGTTGGCCTCGGCCGGCAGTTGGCGCGAAGCCCTCGACGAATTGCACTGGCAGGACGGCGAAGTACTGACCATCGGATCGTCCGGGCCACTGGGACCCATCGCTCGGGTGTTTCTCGGTTCCCGGGCGACGAAGATCATCCGTCATTCGCCGGTGCCGATCCTGGTGTTGCCGCGGCGGTGACGTCCTATCGGTTGAGAGCGAGAACCGACAACAACTCGTAGGCAACATGAGCCGCAGCGATTCCGGTGATCTCGGCGTGGTCGTAGGCCGGCGCGACCTCGACGATGTCGGCACCGACCACGTTCAGGCCGACGAGTCCGCGCAGAGTGTTGAGCAACTCTCGGGAGGTCATGCCGCCGGCTTCGGGAGTGCCGGTGCCGGGCGCATGTGCGGGGTCGAGAACGTCGATGTCGACCGAGACGTAGACCGGGCCGCCGTCCAGACGTCTGCGCATCCGTTCGACGATGCTGGCGACACCGTCGACCTCGTAATCGTCGGAACGAATCACCTGGAAGCCGAGAACGCGATCGTCCTCGAGGTCCTGCTCGCTGTAGAGCGGGCCGCGAATACCGATGTGCTGCGAGCGTTCGAGGTCGATCAGGCCTTCCTCACTGGCTCGTCGAAACGGGGTTCCATGGGTGTAGGGCGCACCGAAGTACGTGTCCCACGTGTCGAGGTGAGCGTCGAAGTGCAGCACTGCAATCGGTCCGTGGTCGCGTGCGAGCGAGCGCAGGATCGGCAGTGCGATGGTGTGATCGCCGCCGAGGGTCAGAACCGAGGAGCCGTCGGCGCGCAGGTCGGTCACCGCGTCGTGCACCGTGGCGAGCGCCTCGGTGATGTCGAACGGATTGACTCCGATATCGCCGAAGTCCGCAACTTGCTGGCGGGCGAACGGCGAGACCTCGAGGGCAGGGTTGTAGGGCCGCAACAGTTTCGAGGCAGCACGGATGTGCCCGGGACCGAAACGTGCGCCCGGACGGTAACTCACGCCGGAATCGAACGGAACGCCGAGGATGGTCACGTCGGCTCGGGACACCTCGTCGAGGCGCGGGAGCCGAGCGAACGTGGTGGGCTCGGCGTAGCGGGGGACCTTGGTCGCGTCGACCGCACCTATCGGTGGGTGCTCGGGACTGCTCGGGTTCATCGAGAATTCCTTCCGAATTCTAAGGAGTCCGGCGACAGTGGAGTCGACCAGTTCGCCCGGCAAGCGTTACTCTGATGCACGATCTTGTCAACACGAGTTTCCTGAGAGGCGATGACGGTGTCGATTGCTGCTTCGGTCGAGAACGACGCGCCACGTATCGGCGCGCGACTGAAGGAAGCACGCAAGAAGAAGCGGCTGACTCTCGACGCACTCGCCGATACCTGCGGGGTGACCAAGGGGTACCTGTCCAAGCTCGAGCGCGATCAGGTGAACGCATCGGTCGCGTCGTTGGTTCGGGTCTGTGCTGCGCTCGACGTTCCGGTCGGCTCTTTGTTCGACGACGCCCCCGCCGGTGAAGTGGTGCGCGCGCAATCGTTGCCGCGCATCATGTTCGGGGGAACGGCGATGGCGGAGTATCTGTTGACCCCGGTCGGGGAGCGGCGGGTCCAGGTACTGCTGGGGGAGATCGAGGAAGGTGGCGGCAGTGGCGCGGAGGCGTACACCCTGCCGTTGGACGTCACGTTCGTACACGTGCTGTCCGGCGAGGTTCGAGTGACCTTCGAGGAAGATCCAGGCGGTGCCTTCGGCGGTGACGACGTGCTGCTCGGACCGGGCGATGCGTTCACGTTCTCGCCGCGACGCCCGCACAGTTTTCGCAGCGACAGCAGTGGTGGTGCCCGGGTCCTGTGGGTGCTGGCACCTGCGCTGCCAGAAGAGTTGCACAACAGGAAACCGGAGTTTCGCCCATGACGGTCATCGTGTCGCTGTTCCAAGGGCCGGAGTTCTCCGCCGACGTCGAGGCCAACCTGTCGGCGATCGATGCCGCGGCGCGCAGCGCAGCCGAAGCAGGCGCGTCGATGCTGGTGACCCCGGAAATGTCGGTGAGCGGCTACGACATCGGTGATCTCGTGCGCGAACGAGCCGAAACGTTCGACGGTTCGATCTTCGAGCGCATCGCCTCGATCGCGCGAACACACGGTGTCGCGATCGTGTACGGATACCCCGAACTCGGTCATTCGAATCACGGGGGCGAGGCCGTGTTCAACGCGGTGCAGGTGGTCGACGCATCCGGACAATCGGTTGCGCGCTATCGCAAGACGCACCTGTTCGGGGCCCTCGATCGCACCCACTTCACCCCGGGGCCGGACCTGGTGGTGCAGTTCGACTTCGGCGGGCTGCGGTGCGGTGTACTCACCTGCTACGACGTCGAATTTCCCGAAGCCGTTCGCGCGCACGCCGATGCCGGCACCGAATGGTTGATCGTTCCCACCGGTCTGATGACCCCGTTCGAGATCATCGCCACTCACGTCGTTCCCACGCGGGCGTACGAGAGCCAACTGTTCATCACCTACGTCAATCGCTGCGGCACCGAGGCGAGCCTGAGATATTGCGGGCTGACCTGTGCCGTCGGGCCGGCCGGCAACGACCTCGCGCGAGCCGGTGAACACGAAGAACTGCTGACCTTCGAGCTGGATCCGGCCGAGCTCGCTCGATCGCGTGCGGTCAACACCCATCTGGCCGACCGCCGCACCGACCTCTACCCGACAGGACCCTCACGGGCCGAGCAGGAGACCGACCGATGACCACACCCGTCACCCCGGACAGCGCAATCGCATCCGAGGACGACCAGCCGCTCACGATGTTCGGCCCGGACTTCCCGTTCGCGTACGACGATTACCTCGCGCATCCGGCCGGCCTGGGGAGCATTCCCGACGCGGCCCTCGGTACCCGGGTCGCCGTGATCGGCGGCGGACTCGCCGGTATGGTCGTCGCCCACGAATTGCTGAAGATCGGCATGGAACCCGTTGTGTACGAATCGGATCGGATCGGCGGCCGGATGCGCTCGGTACCGTTCGACGGGCATCCCGGTGTGGTGGCAGAGATGGGCGCGATGCGTTTTCCGCCGTCGTCGACCGCGCTGTTCCACTACCTCGACGCCGTCGGGCTCGAGACGACGCCGTTTCCGAACCCGCTGGCCGAGGTGACCCCCAGTACGGTGATCGACCTCAAGGGTGAGAGCCACTACGCACGCAAGCTCGACGATCTCCCGCCGATCTTCGCCGAGGTCGGCGACGCGTGGAACAGGACGCTCGAGGAGCACGCCGAGTTGATTCCGCTGCAGCGCGCCATCCGCAGGCGGGACGTGGCCGAGATCAAGCGGATCTGGAACGAGCTGATCGTGAAGTTCGACGATCAGACCTTCTACGGTTTCCTCGCTGCGTCCGAGCACTTCTCGTCGTTTCGGATGCGAGAGTTGTTCGGCCAGGTCGGTTTCGGAACGGGCGGATGGGACACCGACTATCCCAACTCGATCCTCGAGATCCTTCGCGTCGTCATCACGGCAGCGGACGATCACCATCGCGGAATCGTCGGCGGCTCACAGCAACTCCCGATGCGGTTGTGGACCGACTCGCCGGCGAACATGGCGCACTGGCCCGCAGGCACGTCGGTGGCGTCACTGAACGGCGGCACCACGATGTCGCGCGTCACCGAGATCAGGCGCACCGACGGCGGCACCACGATCCACGACGATCGTGGCAACATCCGCACCTACGCCGCCGCCGTCGTGACCGCCCAGAGCTGGATGCTGCTGAGCAACATCAGATGCGACGACGATCTGTTTCCCATCGACCACTGGACCGCCATCGAACGTACCCACTACATGGGCTCGACCAAGGTGTTCGCACTCGTCGATCGTCCGTTCTGGAAGGACAAGGATCCGGTCACCGGCCGCGATCTGGTGAGCATGACGCTGACCGATCGAATGAGTCGCGGCACGTACCTACTCGACCAGGGTGAGGGCCAGCCCGGGCTGATCTGCCTGTCCTACACGTGGTCCGACGACTCGCTCAAGCTGCTGGCCCTGGACCCGACCGAGCGCATGAACATCATGCTGCGATCGCTGGAGGAGATCTATCCCGGTGTCGACTTCCGCAGTCACATCATCTCCACCCCGGTGACTCTGTCCTGGGAAACCGAACGCGATTTCATGGGCGCATTCAAGGCGAATCTGCCGGGGCACTACCGATACCAGGAAAGACTGTTCACCCATTTCGTGCAGCACGACCTCGAACCTCGGCACCGGGGGATCTTTCTCGCCGGCGACGACATCTCGTGGACGGCAGGGTGGGCCGAGGGAGCCATTCACACCGCACTCAACGCGGTGTGGGGCGTCGTGCATCACTTGGGCGGTTCGTCGGCAGAAGGCAACCCGGGGCCGGGCGATGTGTTCGAGTCGATCGCTCCGCTTCGGTTGGGCGACTGACCTTTCGGAGACAACGACCTGGGTGTGCGCTCGTCGAACACGAACAGTGCCAGAGCGACGGTCAGCATCACGGCTACGACCCAGATCGCCCGTAGCCCGAACAGCTCGACCGCGACTGCGCCGAGCAGCGCCCCACCGAAGAATCCGGAGATCACCGCGCCGAACCGTCGGGCGCGGATGCCGGCCTCGAGATCGTGTTCGACCACCCGGTGGAATGCCGCCATCGCCATGCTGCGGAGATTGCCGGTCGTCATCGTGGTGTTGAACGGTGAATCCACCAGCACACGAAAGGTGGTCACCTGCACTCCGGCGACGTGAGCGAGGATCACCGAGACCACGGCGTCGGGGACGGTGGCCGGCAGAAATCCGACGACGAGGACCACGAGGATCTCGAACACCAGCACCGCCCGCACCGGTCGTCGCACGATCCTCGCAACCGCGGGCAGCGCGATGAATTCTGCGGTCGCGACGCCCAGGACGAAGGCCGCCAACGGGGGTAGGAAAGCCAGAGCCTCGACCCACCGACCGGCGGCGACATCGACGCCGAGCAACACGACATTGCCGGTCTGCGCGCCGGCGAACACGCCACCGCGGGTGATGTAGGTGTACGCGTCGAGGAATCCACCGACTGCCGCCAGCAGTACTCCGAGTCGAACCGATTTCGCAGTGGCGACGGCGATGTGGGGCTGCGGCGTGCTCATCGAGAAATACTGACACGATTGACGATGTTCACGATGTCGCGGCAAGCAGTGAAAGCAACAATTCCGCCCGCACCCGCGCCGACGTCAGATCGACCGACAGTAATTCTTCGCATCGGGTGATCCGGTTTCGCAGCGTGTGGCGATGAACGGACAGGTTCGCCGCAGCGGTCTCCCAATGCCCGTTCGCTTCGAGGAAAGCCCGAAGCGATCCCACCAGATCGGCGGTGTGGGTGCGGTCGTACTCGGACAGCACTGCAATGGTCACGGCGGCCATCGCACGCAACGATTCCTGTACCGGTTCGGAGGCCAACAGCATCGATCCGGTGAATTCGACGATCCGATCGCCCGAGCCGGCCGCTGCGCACGCGAGCGAAGCCTGCTTCAGAGCGAGGGGAGTCTCGGTGATGGGGTGGCTGGAACTGAGCCCGACGCGCACCGACCTCGGCAGTGAATCCATCAGTCGGGCAACCACATCGGAGTCGTCGCTACCGCGGAACAACACCACCACACCGGTGTCGGTCTGCCGAGTGAACGTGGGCCGCGCCCTGGCTCGGCACTCGGCATCGATCGCCTCGACGATGCGCTCGGACGGTCCGCGGACAACTGCGACCCTGATGCGAGAGTCGTCGTCGGCGGCGTCGACGAGATAGCTCGGTAGCGCGCTGCCGTCCGGGGAGGGCAGATGGCCGTCCAGCAACAATCCGAGCGCGAGCGTGTTGAGTCGCGACTGCTCGGCGCGCAGCCGCGTGGGCTTCTCGAGTTCGAGGGTCACCAGCGACACCGCGTGCCCGAGCAGGATCTGCTCGACGCCCGTCACCGGGCCTGCGGTGCGAATGGCGAGAAAGCTCGACGCCCCGCCGGAGATGGCGACCGAATGCAGAGTGACGGTGCACCCCGGTTCGCTGACCGACACCGTGGCCGGTGCCGACGACGGGCGAATGCTGCGGGCCACGTCGCGGGCGCGTTCGACGAGATCCGCCGCGGCGGCGGGATGGAACGATTCGGTGCGATTGCCGATCAGCGCCACCGACGTGGACGTGGCGACGGCCAGTTCGCGAACGATCGCGTCGACGCCGCCGTGCAGTGCTGCCCTGGTGATGCGGGTCTGGACCGACGCCGCACGCAGAACCTGCTCGTATTCCTGCTCGGCTATGCGTTTCATGACCGCTCTGATGACGGCGGCGAACGGGATGTCGTAGGGAACCTCCACGACGGGAAGCCCGACATCCTCGGCGGTGTCGAGAATGTGACGGGGAATAGTGCTGTGGGACAACCCGACTCCGAATCCGAGACAGGAGACACCCGCGGCTGCCAAGGTCCGGACGTAGGTACCGAGGGCCGGGCCGTCGGCGTCGAAGCCGAGTCCGGTCGTGAGAATCAGTTCACCGCCCGACAGCCACGGACTGGGATCGATGAGTTCGGTCGCCTGCGCGAAGGTGATGGGAGCAGCGCTGCGCTCCGGTCCGCCGCGGTGACTCAGGCGAAGGTGTTGCTGCCTCAACAGCCAGGACATCTGCACGCTCACCGGTGAAACTGTAGCGGCAGAACTGCCGAAATGGAGTGCAATGTGCCGTCGAGGTGTACGAAATGGCGTCCGGCCGTCGCGCTCGTCGAGTCGCATACTTGCACGACAAGCCCACACGAAAGGTGCGACCCATGGCCTCGATCGAGTACCGACTTCCGCAGGAGCGCAAGATCGTCACCGCCTTCCCCGGGCCGAAGTCGGCGGCGTTGGCGCAGCGCCGCAAGGCCGTCGTCGGTGCAGGCGTGGCGTCGACGCTGCCGGTGTACGTGGCCGACGCGGACGGTGGCGTCGTGGTCGACGTGGACGGAAACTCGCTGATCGACCTCGGGGCCGGAATCGCCGTGACCACCGTGGGTGCCTCGAACCCGGCAGTTGTTGCCGCCGTGCAGGATCAGGTCGCACACTTCACCCACACGTGCTTCATGGTTGCGCCCTACGAGGGCTACATCGAGGTCGCCGAGAAGCTGGCCGAGTTGACCCCGGGCGATCACGACAAGCGCAGCGTCCTGTTCAACAGTGGTGCCGAGGCCGTCGAGAACGCCGTGAAGATCGCACGTCACGCCACCGGGCGGTCCGCTGTCGTCGTGTTCGACCACGCGTACCACGGCCGCACCAACCTGACGATGGCACTGACGTCGAAGTCGATGCCGTACAAGAGCGGATTCGGGCCGTTCGCTCCCGAGGTCTATCGAGCGCCGATGTCGTATCCGTTCCGCGAAGGTCTGAACGTCGACGGTTCTGCGCTCACCGGTGCCCAGGCTGCGGCGCGAGCGATCTCCGTCATCGACAAGCAAATCGGTGCAGGCAATCTCGCGGCCATCCTGATCGAGCCGATTCAGGGTGAGGGCGGCTTCATCGTGCCCGCAGAAGGATTTCTGCCTGCACTGGCGGATTGGGCACGTGAGAACGGCGTCGTGTTCATCGCCGACGAGGTGCAGTCCGGCTTCACTCGGACCGGGGCCTGGTTCGCCAGCGAGCACGAGGGCGTCGTACCGGATCTGATCACGATGGCGAAGGGCATCGCGGGCGGGATGCCGCTGGCCGCGGTCACCGGCCGTGCCGACCTGATCGATGCCGTGCACCCCGGTGGGCTCGGTGGCACGTACGGCGGTAACCCCGTCGCCTGCGCCGCGGCCCTGGCGTCCATCGAGCAGATGGAGACACTCGAGCTCAATGACCGAGCGCGCGACATCGAACGCATCGTGTTCGAGCGACTGAGTGCGTTGGCGTCCGAGGTCGGCATCATCGGTGAGGTGCGCGGCCGCGGAGCCATGCTTGCGCTCGAGCTCGTGCTGCCGGGTGGGCGTGAGCCCAACCCGGAGGCCACCAAAGCCGTTGCGGCGGCGGCACTCGAGGCCGGAGTGATCGTGCTGACGTGCGGCACCTACGGCAACGTCATCCGGTTGCTGCCGCCCCTGGTGATCTCCGACGAGTTGCTCGATGATGGTTTGACCGTGCTCGAAGACTCGCTTCGCACTGTGGCGCAGGGGAACTGATGGATGCTCACGATCTGATCTCCTCGCTGCCCACCGATCTCTGGCTCGGTGGTGTGCAATCGCCCTCTGCGTCGGGCGCACGATTCGCCGTGCTGAACCCGGCGACCGGCGACGAGCTGACCACAGTCGCCGACGCCACCGCGGCCGACGGCATCGCCGCGCTCGACCGTGCCGCCGAGGCGCAGCCGGGGTGGGCGGCGACGCCGACCCGCGAGCGAGCCGAGATTCTGCGGCGCGCCTTCGATCTGCTGCAGGAGCGTGCTGCCGACTTCGCTCTGCTGATGACACTCGAAATGGGAAAGTCGTTGGCGGAGAGCCACGGTGAGGTGAAGTACGGCAGCGAATTCCTACGCTGGTTCAGCGAGGAGGCCGTCCGAATCGGCGGCCGGTTCACCCCCGCCCCTGCGGGCAACGGCTCGATCCTGGTCAGCAAGTCGCCCGTCGGGCCGGTCCTGGCGATTACCCCGTGGAACTTTCCGTTGGCCATGGGCACACGCAAGATCGGCCCGGCACTCGCGGCCGGCTGCACCGTCATCGTCAAACCGGCCGAGGACACCCCGTTGACGATGCTTCTGCTCGGACAGGTGTTCGCCGACGCGGGGTTGCCCAGCGGTGTGCTGTCGATACTTCCCACCTCCGACGCCGCCTCCGTCACCGGGCCGTTGATGGACGACCCGAGACTGAGGAAGGTCACGTTCACCGGATCGACCGGAGTGGGAAAGCTGTTGGTGCGCAACGCAGCCGACCGACTGCTACGGACGTCGATGGAGCTCGGCGGCAATGCGCCGTTCATCGTGTTCGACGACGCCGACATCGACGCCGCTGTCGACGGGGCGATGCTGGCCAAGATGCGCAACGGCGGCGAGGCCTGCACGGCAGCGAATCGGCTGTACGTCGCGAACTCCGTGCGTGAGGAATTCACCGCGAAGTTGACGGCACGCATCGAGGCATTGACGGTCGGCCCTGGTGATCGAGAGGGCACCGACATCGGCCCACTGATCAACGACAAGCAGCGCCGAACGGTCACCGCACTGGTTGACGATGCGGTGGCCAAGGGTGCCCGGGTGCGCACCGGGGGCACGACGCCCGAGGGACCCGGCTTCTTCTACTCGCCCACGGTTCTCGACTCGATTCCTGCCGACGCGAATCTGTTGCAGGACGAAATCTTCGGCCCCGTGGCGGCGATCATCGGATTCGACACCGAGCCCGAGGCCATCGCTGGGGCCAACGACACCCGATACGGGTTGGTGGCGTACTTCTTCACCGAGAGCCTGGACCGCGCCCTGCGGGTGTCGGCGGCTCTGGACACCGGCATGGTCGGGGTCAATCGCGGTGCGATCTCCGACGCGGCCGCCCCGTTCGGTGGCGTCAAGGAATCGGGCTTCGGACGCGAGGGCGGGTCGGAGGGTATCGAGGAATACCTCGAGACCAAGTACATCGCGCTGCAGTAGCCGCTGCACGTAGCGCTCCACTCCGCGGCCTGTGGCGCGGGTATCGCCGATTTACGGCAGGGAGTGGAGCGTCGTATGCAGGCCGCCGGTCAGTTCTGCGCGGCGGCGATTCGATCCTCGGCCAGGCGATCGGCCGCGGCTCCCAGCAGGATGCCCTCGAAGCGGGCGATGGCGAAGATGCCGGCGACGGTATCGCGGATCTTGCCGATCGTGGCCATCACCTCGGCCGAATCCTTGCTGCGCAGTTCGCCTTCCACCTGGATCAGGCCACCGGCGTTGGCGACGTAGTCGGGTACCCAGACTATTCCGCGCGCAGCCAGCAGGGCTTCGACATCGGGTGTGAGGAGTTGATTGTTCGCCGCGCCGCACACGATGGACGCCGACAACCGGGCCACCGAGGATGCGTCGAGAGTGGCACCCATGGCGCACGGGGCGTAGACGTCGATGTCGGCACCGATGATGTCGGATCCGACGGTGACACCGGGGAAGTCCAGGGCGATGCGATCGAGGGCGGGCGCGTAGGAGTCGCTGACGATCACCTCGGCACCGGCATCGCGAAGCAGGGCGACGAGGTTGTAGCCCACTTTGCCCGCACCCTCGACGCCGACGCGCTTTCCGGTCAGATCGTCCGAGCCCCAGGTCGATTCGGCTGCGGCCAGGAGGGAGAGAAAGACTCCGAGCGCGGTTTGGGGGCCGCTGTCGCCGGTGCCGCCTGCGGTGGTGTTCTTGCCGACGACGTGCGCCGTCTCTTCGGCGATGATGTCGAGATCGTCGCTGTTGGTGCCCACATCGCCTGCCGTCACGTACGTTCCGCCGAGCGACTCGACGAACCGGCCGTACGCGCCCAGCAGAGTCGGGGTCTTGATGGCGTTGGGGTTGCCGATGATCACCGCTTTACCGCCACCGAGATCGACTCCCGCGACGGCCGCCTTGTATGTCATTCCCCGGGAGAGCCGTAGTACATCGGTCAACGCATCCTGCTCGGATGCATAGGGGTAGAAGCGAGTTCCGCCGAGAGCGGGTCCCAACGCGGTGGAGTGGACCGCGATGATCGCGCGCAGCCCGGTGTCGGGATCCTGACAGAACACGACGCGTTCGTGTGCGGAGTCGCGCGGCATGTCGGGACGATCGAAGACGCCCGTCGGCACGTGGTCGGTCGGGGTGGGCGCGGCGGCGGGGTGGTCGGCAACGACGGACACAGGCGGTCTCTTTCGGTGATGAGGCGGCGATACCCGGAAATGGATGGTGTCCGGGAACATGTCCGTCGAAGGGTGCCGTGAACGTGCACGTTGGTCAACCGCCGTTGCCGAGAACGTGCATGTTGCACGGTGCGGCCCTGATCGATCTCGCGGGGATGGTCTGCCTGCTCAGCGTCGGCCGTCCTCGGCGAGCTGCTCGAGCAACGGCTTGGTGCGGTACTGGATCAACTCGCTCATCGCGATGGACATGTTGGTGCGCTCGACGCCGGGGATATCGAGGATGAGACCTGCGATGCGATACAGGTCGTCGGCGTCGACTGCGGCGATGCGAATGTGCATGTCCGCAGCGCCGGACAGTCCGAACACCTCGAGCACTTCCGGAATGGTGCGCAGGTGTTCGGTGACCGCAGCCAGGGTGTGCTGGTTGACCTGAGCTGTGACGAATGCTTGCAGCGGGCGGCCGAGAGATTTCGGTGGAATGCGGTGATCGATCGGCGTGAGCGATCCCTTGTCGTCCCATCGACCGAGGCGCGCCTGCACAGTGTTGCGGGACAGCCCCAAGGTGGTGGCGAGTTCGACGCCGGTGGCTCGCGGCTTGGCGCAGAGGGCGAGGAGGAGTCGGGCGTCGGTCTTGTCCAAATCGGTCATTGCGCACTTCCTGTCGCTCGATCGTTACCCAATATTGTGCATCGTGCGCAGTTCTGAAGTCGGCACTTGTGCACTCTGGCTGTCGGTGGTGTTCTTGTGAAGGACATCACACCACGACGGAGAGTGCGACGAACATGAACACCACCTCGCTGGTACAGCTGATCAAAGAATCTGGAACGGTGGTCCGCAACGAGACCTACTCACCTCTCGTCGCGGACATCGACACGGCCGCGATGATGGAGATGTACCGCGATCTCGTGGTCGTCCGGCGCATCGACACCGAGGCGACCGCGCTACAGCGACAGGGCGAACTGGGGCTGTGGGCACCGCTGCTCGGGCAGGAAGCGGCGCAGGTCGGTTCGGCTCGAGCGCTCGACACCGAGGACTTCGTGTTCGCCAGCTACCGCGAGCACGGCGTCGCCTACTGCCGAGGCGTCGACCCCACCCGGATGCTGCGCTTCTGGCGCGGCTCGACGCTGTCCGGCTGGAACCCGTACGAGTACCGCATGACGACGCCCGCGATCATCGTCGGCTCGCAGGGATTGCACGCCACCGGATACGCGATCGGCATGCAGCTCGAGGGAGCCGAGGGTGCCGCCATCACCTACTTCGGCGACGGCGCAACCAGCCAGGGGGACATCTCCGAGGCGCTCGGCTTCGCCGCCAGTTTTCACGCACCGGTGGTGTTCTTCTGCCAGAACAATCAGTGGGCGATCTCCGAGCCGGTGACCGTGCAGACCAAGGCAACGATCGCCGCCCGCGGTGAGGGATACGGCATTCCGTCGGTCCGCGTCGACGGCAACGACGTTCTCGCCGTCCTGGCCGTCACCAGGGCAGCGCTCGCTCGCGCCCGCGAGGGCAGCGGCCCGACTCTCATCGAGGCCGTCACCTACCGCATGGGCCCGCACACCACCTCCGACGACCCGACGCGATACCGCTCGGGTGCCACCGACGACGAATGGCGCGCCAAGGATCCGATCGACCGAATCGAGAAGCTACTGAGGCGAATCGGTGTGTTCGACGACGCGTTCGCCGCCTCGGTGAAGCGGACGGCCGACGACGTCGCCGCCGAGCTTCGTCGCGGTTGCCTCGAGACCGTCGAGCCGGAAGCGATGTCGGTGTTCGACAACGTCTACGCCGATCCCCACCCCCTCCTGGACGACGAGCGCGCTCAATTCGCCTCGTACCGAGCCGGATTCGAAGGAGCTACGTCATGACCACGTTGGAACATGTTGCGCCGCAGCGGCCCACCAGTCTTCCGTTGGGCAAGGCCATCAACGCAGGTCTGCGGCGAGCGATGGAGAACGATCCGAAGGTCCTGCTGATGGGCGAGGACATCGGCAAGCTCGGCGGCGTCTTCCGCATCACCGACGGCCTGCAGAAGGACTTCGGCCCCGGCCGGGTACTCGACATGCCGCTGGCGGAGTCGGGCATCATCGGCACCGCAGTCGGACTCGCGATGCGGGGATTCCGCCCGGTGTGCGAGATCCAGTTCGACGGCTTCATCTATCCGGCGTTCGACCAGATCGTCTCGCAGGTCGCCAAACTGCACTACCGCACCAGTGGAAACGTCAAGATTCCCATGACGATTCGGGTGCCCTACGGCGGCGGAATCGGTGCCGTCGAGCATCACTCGGAGTCTCCCGAAGGCTATTTCGCGCAGACCGCAGGACTTCGCGTCGTCACGTGCAGCAACGCCGCCGACGGCTACTCCATGATTCAGCAGGCCATTGCCAGCGACGATCCGGTCCTGTTCTTCGAGCCGAAGCGTCGGTACTGGGAGAAGAGCCCGATCGACCTCGATGCCGACGCGTCGTACCCGCTGCATCGGGCGCGGGTGGTCACCGAGGGCACCGACCTCACCCTGATCGCCTACGGACCGCTCGTCGCCACTGCCCGCAAAGCTGCCGAAGTCGCTGCCCACGAGGGGGTGTCGATCGAGGTCATCGATCTTCGTTCACTCTCACCCATCGACTTCGAGACCATCGAGGCCTCGGTACGCAAGACCGGGCGTCTGGTCGTCACGCACGAGGCCCCCGTGTTCATGGGCCTCGGCTCCGAGATCGCCGCTCGGATCTCCGAACGCTGCTTCTACAACCTCGAGGCGCCGGTGCTGCGCGTCGGCGGCTTCGGTACGCCCTACCCGGCATCGAAGCTGGAGAAGTTCTATCTCCCCGACGTCGACCGGATTCTCGACGCAGTCGACCGCTGCCGCTCGCACTGACCTCGCGCTCACCGACCGCCGCCGATACGTACCGAACAGGATTCGACGATGCCCACCATCAAGAGCTTTCCGTTGCCCGACCTCGGGGAAGGACTCACCGAAGCCGATCTGCTGACCTGGCTGGTCGCGGTCGGCGACACGATCGAGTTGAACCAGAACATCGCCGAGGTCGAAACGGCCAAGGCCGCCGTCGAACTTCCGTCACCGTTCGCGGGCGTCGTTGCTGCCCTGCATGTGTCGGAGGGTGACACCGTCGAGGTCGGGGTTCCGATCATCGACATCCGAGTCGATGGAGACACCGAGGACCCCGACGTCGTCGTGGCTGACACCGATGTGGACGACGCGAGTCCTGCGGACGACAGCGAGGAACGCGTTCCGGTTCTCGTCGGTTACGGCGTGGCGAAGGAAGGGTCGAGTCGACGCGGCGGCAGGGGGACCACTCCGGTCTCTACAGCACCGGCCGGGCGGAACGGCAAACCGCTGGCTGCACCGCCGGTGCGAAAGATCGCCAAGGACAACGCCGTCGATCTTGCCGAGGTACCCCCGACCGGAGCTCGCGGCGACGTCACCCGAGACGACGTCGAGTCGTATCTGCACGGAGCCGACACTGCAGGGGAGCAGACCCCACTGCGGGTCGGCCGCGAAGAGCGGACCCCGATCAAGGGGGTGCGCAAACATACTGCAGATGCGATGGTGCGCAGTGCATTCACCGCTCCGCACGTCACCGAGTTCGTGACGGTGGACGTCACCGACACCCTGACACTGCTGGACTCGCTACGGTCCTCCGCCCACTTCGCCGACGTGCGGCTGACCCCGCTGGCGCTGGTCGCCAAGGCGGTTCTCGTTGCGCTGAAATCGAATCCCTCGCTCAATTCCTCGTGGGACGAGGCTGCTCAGGAGATCGTCACCAAGCACTACGTCAACCTCGGCATCGCTGCAGCAACCCCGCGCGGATTGATGGTGCCCAACATCAAGGATGCGCACGAACTGTCCCTGGTGGACATCGCCCGCGCACTGGCTGAGCTGACGCGAACGGCCAAGGAGGGCAAGAGCAGTCCCGCCGACCTGGCGGACGGCACGATCACGATCACCAACGTCGGAGTGTTCGGAGTGGACGCAGGCACTCCCATTCTCAACCCCGGCGAGGCTGCCATCCTGTGCTTCGGTTCGATCCGCCGCATGCCGTGGGAGCACGAGGGCGAGATCGCATTGCGGTCCGTGACGACACTGTCGCTCTCGTTCGATCATCGCCTCGTCGACGGCCAGCAAGGTTCGCAGTTCCTGGCCCTCGTCGGCCGGTTGCTGAGCACTCCGATGGATATGATCGCCCTGAGCTGATTCCTCAGCTCGGCTCGACGCAGACAGCTCGATGGAGACAAAGGTGCGAGTGTGGCCGAGGCGATCGACGAGTACTTCCTGAAGCAGGTTCGGTCGGCTCGGAACGGAGATTCGGCCGTTGCCGATCCGGACCGACTGCTCCGGTACTTCGACGCGCAACTCGCGAGCCGGCATCTCGACTTCGCCGCGCGCTGGTTGCAATCAGCTGGCTTCGGCTACTACACCATCGGCTCGTCCGGGCACGAGGCCAACGCAGCCGTCGGTGCCGCGACCACGGTCACCGACCCGGCGCTGCTGCACTACCGATCCGGTGGTTTCTACGCGGCACGCGCACAACAGTATTCGGACGCGACCCCGATCCGGGATGTGCTGGCGAGTCTGGTCGCCTCGACTGGCGATCCGATGTCCGGCGGACGGCACAAGGTGTTCGGGCATCCGGATCTGGGGATCGTTCCGCAGACATCGACCATCGGCTCGCAGGTACCGCGCGCAGTCGGTCTGGCGTTCGCACTGGGCCGGGCGAAGGCTCTGCGGCATAGCACTCCATGGCCCGAGGACGCCATCGTCGTGTGCAGCTTCGGCGACGCCTCGGCCAACCACTCGACGACGGTGGGGGCGCTCAACTCGGCGGCCTACTGCGCGCACCAATCCGTTCCGATGCCCATCCTGTTCGTCTGCGAGGACAACGGGATCGGCATCAGTACCCGATCGCCGCGAGGGTGGATAGCGCAGTCGCTCGGCAGATTTCCTTCGATCGAGTACGTGCGGGCCGACGGACACGATCCTGATGCATTGATGCACATCGTCGACGCCGCCGTTGCTACCGTGCGGACTCGCCGTCGACCGGTGGTCCTCCATCTCGAGACGGTGCGGCTGATGGGCCACGCCGGTTCCGATGCCGAGCTGGCCTATCGCACCAACGCAGATATTGTCGGCGACTATGCACGAGATCCGTTGCTCGCCACTGCACGTACGCTGATCGGGGCGGGAGTGCTCTCGGCAGTCGACGTCGAAGTGCGCTACGAGGCGATGCGCGAGACCGTCATGGCCGAGGCCGAGTCAATGGTCGAGTCACTTCGGACCGGGGCGTCGTCGCGCCTGGCCACCGCGGACGCGGTGATGGCTCCGCTGACCGAACGGCGACCCGTTGCCGTGGCCGCCACCGAGCAGAGCCTGCGGCCTGCACCGGGCGGGCCGCATCTGACGCTCGCCGCCATGATCAACAGGACCCTCACCGACATCATGGCAGCGCGACCGGACGTCCTCGTGTTCGGGGAGGACGTGGCCGTCAAGGGCGGCGTCTACGGCGTCACGAAGGGTCTACGCAAGAAGTTCGGTGCAGCACGGGTTTTCGATACTCTGCTCGACGAGCAGACGGTGCTCGGCACCGCCCTCGGTGCTGCGCTCGCCGGGTTCGTTCCGATACCCGAAATTCAGTATCTGGCGTACCTGCACAATGCGGAGGATCAGTTGCGCGGCGAGGCCGCGTCGCTCGAGTTCTTCTCCGATTCGCAGTTCGCCAACGGGATGGTCGTGCGTATCGCAGGCCTGGCGTATCAGCGTGGTTTCGGTGGGCACTTTCACAACGACAACGCGGTTGCGGTGCTGCGCGACATTCCCGGCATCGTCGTTGCTGTCCCGAGTTCGGCGGCGGAGGCCGCCGGTCTGCTCCGAACCTGTGTGGCATTGGCCGTCGAGGAAGGGCGGGTCTGCGTTTTTCTCGAGCCGATCGCCCTCTACCATCGCACCGACCTGGACGACGGCGACGGAGCGCTCCGCTGCGCCGACGAAGGTCCGGCCGAGTTCGGGACTGTCACAACGCATGGCGATGGCGTCGATCTGGCCATCGTCACGTTCGGGAACGGCGTGGTGATGAGTAGACGAGCCGCGTCCACGTTGCGCGAACGCGGGATCGGCGTGACGGTGGTCGATGTGCGATGGATCGTTCCGCTCCCGAGCGAGGATCTGTTGCACCGGCTCTCGGAATTCGATCGGGTATTGATCGCAGACGAGACCCGGCACGACGGGGGAGTCGGCGAGGGCGTCGTGACCGCTCTGGTCGAGGGAGGTTACGACGGTGCCATCGGCAGAGTATCGAGCGCGAACTCGTTCGTACCACTCGGTGCCGCGGCCGATCTGGTCCTCCTGTCCGAAGACCAGATCGTCGCTGCGGCCGTGAAGCTGATCGAAGTCGAGTGATTCAGTGAACCGGTTGGGCAGGGGCGACGGCGTCGCGATCACTGCGCGCCGGCGCCCGGATGAAGAACGACGCTGCCACCGCCACCAGTGACACGGCCCCGCCGTAGAGGAAGGCGGTGTGGATACCGGCCTCCGAACCTCCCACCTCGGTTGCGCCGTCGGCGATTCGGGCTGCCGCGGCGTTCGACATGACGGTGACGAACAGTGCGGTCCCGGCAGCGCCTGCCAACTGCTGAACCGTGCTGAAGATGGCGCTACCGTGCGAGTACAGCTGGGTCGGAAGCGATCCCAGCGACGAGGTCATGAGCGGCGTCATGATCAGCGCGAGCCCCGCCGAGAGCAGCATGTGAATGCCGATCACCAAGGGCAGCGCGGACTGCGCGTCGAGCACGGTCATCGACCACAGCGCGGCGCTCACCACCATCGCACCGGGAATGACCAACGGGCGCGGTCCGATTCGGTCGAAGACACGTCCGACGAACGGCGCGAGCAGGCCCATCAGCAGTCCACCGGGAAGCAGCATGAGTCCGGTGTCGAGGGTGTCGAGACCGCGAACGTTCTGCAGGTACATCGGTAGCAGGATCAGAGCGCCGAACAGGGCCATCATCGAGATCGCGATCATGCCGAGGCCGATGCTGAAGGTGGGGGTACGGAACGGACGCATGTCCAGCAGAGCTCCACCCTGATCTTGACGGGCGACCTGACGCAGCACGAACACCACCAGGGCAATCGCTCCCACCACCAGTGGTAGCCACACCGGTACGACCGACTCCTCGGCCGAGTGTCCGAGGCTGCTCAGGCCGTAGACGATGCCGCCGAAAGCCAACGCGGACAACACGACCGACAGGGGATCGAACGACGGCCGACCGGTCTGGGTCACGTTCTTCACCAGAGTGGTCCCGATGGCGAACGCGACGAGTGCGATCGGCAGGACGAGCCAGAACATCCAACGCCAGTTCAGCGAATCGAGGATGATTCCCGAGATGGTCGGACCGATGGCGGGGGCCACGGCGATGACGATGGAGATCACGCCCATCATCGCGCCGCGCTTGTGCGCCGGAACCACCGTGAGCACGGTGGTCATCAGCAGCGGCAACATGATCGCCGTGCCGCTGGCCTGAGTGACGCGTCCGAGCAGGAGCAGCTCGAAGCCCGGGGCAGAGGCTGCGAGCAGCGTGCCGACGGTGAACAGAGTCATCGCCGCGACGAATACCTGGCGCAACGTGAAGCGCTGGAACAGGAATCCGGTGATGGGGATGACCACTGCCATCGTCAACAGGAAACCGGTGGTGAGCCACTGCGCGGTGGTCGCCGTGATGTTCAGGTCGACCATCAGGGTCGGGAGTGCGACGCTCATGATCGTCTCGTTGAGGATCATGACGAACGCGGCAATGACGAGAATGCCGATCAGAAGTTTGCTGCCCGGCGCGAGTTCGTCGTCCGGCGCGGACTCGGATATGTGGTCGGTCTGAGGTGAGTTCATCGGAAGCTTTCGAGTATGGGTACAAGGTGCGGACAACGGACCGCCCAGATAGCTTGATTCACCATGACAGTGACTGTCAACTTGAATATTACTGGTAAGTTGACGGTGAGAACCCGAAGGAGTGACGAGGATGACGGAACGAGTGATGGATCTGCGAGAACGACGTCGCCGAGACACCCAGCTCGAGATCTCCTGCGCCGCGCTCGACCTGTTCGAGAAGCAGGGGTGCGCCGCGACGACGGTCGACGAGATCGCGCGTCGGGCAGGGGTATCGCCCAGCACGTTCTTCCGTAGCTTCGCGTCGAAGGAAGATTCCGTCCTCGGAAACGACCCCGAGCTGGACGTCGATCTGCACGCCTGGCTGGCGTCCACGGCACCGGAGAACATCACCATCACCGGAATCGAAGCACTCTACGAGCGATCCGTCGAACGATTTTCCTCCGCACCGGACGAGGTGCGTGATCGTCTCCTCCGCACCCGACGGCTGATCGGGGCCGACGCGCAACTGCGATCCGCGGCCTTCGCCCACGACGCGATGACATTGTGCCGCGTCACCGATGCGGTGGCCGAACGGCTCGGTGGTCACGAATCACGTTCCTATGCACGACTTCTGGTGGAGGGTGCCGGCATGGTCATGCGCATCGCCTTCGACGACTGGGCCGAGCGGGTCGACGGTGGACAGGACGCGGATCTACTGGACATCTACCGAACCACGGTGTGTGATCTGCGACGCGTCGTCGGTAGAGCGGCTGCGCCGCACGTGAGTGAAACTTCGTAGCAGGGGTCGAGTTTTCGTGCACGTGGCGCGAAGCGCCTCTCACCCGAAGCGCTGCGGAGCCACGTCTCCCGGCCGTAGTCCACGCTCGGTCACATCGACCGGAAGTGGTTGCCGCCGAATCAGAGACGCGCCCACTCTGGCGAGCGCCGCACACGTCTGGATTCCGTATCCGCCCTGACCGGCGCACCAGAAGAAACCTTCGACTTCTCGATCGAAGCCCACGACCGGGGTGCGATCGGGAACGAAACTGCGCAGACCCGCCCAGGACGAGCGCAGATGCCTACCCGTCAGCGTGGTCGCCCCGGCGATGTCGTCGAACGCCCGCGCGATCTCCAGCTCGTCCGGGCGCGCATCACTCGGTTCGGTGGGCGTCTCGTCCGCAGGCGAACACAACAGTTGTGCGCCTTCGGGTTTGATGTAGAACTTCTCGTCCATGTCGCTCAGCGTCGCAAGATTCGCGGTGTCGAGATTGTCGGGTGCGGCGACCATGAACACCGACCGACGCATCGGCACGAGTCCGATGGGATCGGCTCCCGCCATCGCTCCGAGAACATCCGCCCACGCGCCTGCTGCGTCGACGACGAGCGGCGCGGTGTGGACCGACCCGTCCGTGGTGTGCACGTGCCACAGTCCGTCGATGCGTCGAAGTTGCGCCACACCTGCCCCGGTGTGGACTCGCCCACCTCGATCGCGCAGCCCCCGCACGAACCCCTGATGCAACGCGTGTACGTCGACCTCCATCGAATGTGGTTCGTACAGTGCACAATCGATCAGTTCGGGACGCAGCGGCGGAAAGAGCGTCTGCGCGTCGGCCGGGGATACCAGTTGGGCGTCCGGTGTCAGTCGGCTGACGTCCGCGTACATTGCCTCCAGCGCGTCACCTCGGCCGCTGGCCGCGAACTGCAGCAGCGGACGCGGGGCGAGCAATTCGGATCGGAAGTGTTCCGGCGGGTTCGTCAGGAATTCTCGACTGGCCGTCGTCAGAGCGCGAATGGTGCTGTTGCCGTAGGTCTCCAGGAACAGTGCGGCCGAGCGGCCGGTGGTGTGGAAGGCCAGGGTCTTCTCGCGCTCGAGCAGCGTGACGCGTCGGTCGCTCGCGAGTTCGTATCCGAGCGAGACACCCCCGATTCCGCCGCCGATCACGATGACGTCGGTGGAGTTCGGATCTCGCTCGGACGTGGTCATGAATTGCTTCCGTTCGTTGTCTCTGCGGTCCACTGCGCGCCCGGTCCGATCGCCTCGTCGAAGATCAGCCAGGTTCGCGTCGACAGTATCCCGTCGAGTCCCTGCAGCTTGTCGAGGACCAGATGGCGTAGCGCCGAGGTGTCCGGAGCTCGCACCAGAACGAGTGCGTCGAAGTCGCCGCCCATGAGGCTGACGTGTTCGACGAACGGAAAGGTGCTCAGGTCGTCGGCGACGGCTCGCCAGGAATCCTGCCGAATGGACAGTGCCACATAGGCCGACGCGCCGAATCCCGCCTTCTCGTAGGCGATGCGTGCGGTGAATCCCTCGATGACACCTTCGTCGACGAGGCGGTCGACGCGCACGTAGGCGTGCGCCCGCGAGATGTGGGTGGCCTCGGCCAGGGCACGCATGGACATTCTGCCGTCACGGCTGAGCTCGGTGACGATGCGTCGGTCCACGTCGTCGAGACGGTACTCGGGTCGGTGCTGTGCCATCCGTCCACTCCAGGTCGCTCGGAAAGGGTCTGTGTAGACGAATTGTCACATCTTCCCCGACCGTGAGCCATCGATCTCCGATTCGGCTCTCGATTTGAAAGTCGGTCCATCTGGCCGCACTCTGTGTAGAACACATCGATCCGCGACGAACACGCGCAGAAGGGGTAGTCATGACCACGACCGACACGCTCGATCACGTCACGACCTCGGTCGCACGACGCGTTCGACAGGGATACGAAACAGACTTCGTGGAGTGGACCGATCGCGGGATGGATCTGGTCCGAACCTTTCCCGGATTTCTCGGTGGCGGCTGGCTGCGCAGTTCCGGTGATTCCAGCGACTACCACGTGGTCTATCGATTCGAGACACACGACGACCTCGACGCCTGGCTGCGCTCGGATGCCAGGCGCACCTGGCTCAGCACCGGCCGTCCCATCGCCGACGACGTTGCGACCCATCGACTCTCCGGTGTGGAGGGATGGTTCGAGCCGCAGTCCAACCTCACCGACGCCGTCCGGGTCATCGGTGGTCCGCCGCCGCGGTGGAAGCAGGCGATCTCGATCGGCGTGGCCTTCTACGCCGTCAGTTTGCTCGTCAACATCGTTCTCACGCCACATCTGACCGACCTGAACGTGGCTCTGCGCACCGCACTGGTGGTGATGATGTGCACACCGCTGATGGTCTACGTGGTGATGCCGTTCGTCACCGCCCGGCTACGGCGGTGGCTGGCACCGCGCTCGTAGGATCACCTTCGATAGGGTCGTACTCATGCCCGACGCCCCGGTACACGATCAATTCGCCCTCGACGGGGCCTGGAACTTTCGCGATCTCGGCGGTGTGCGTACCACCGACGGGGCGACGGTTCGGCCCGGATTGTTCTATCGCGCATCCGAATTGAGCGGGTTGACCGATGTCGGGCAGCGCGTTGTCGCGGATCTGGGCATCCGTACCGTGTTCGATTTCCGCGGTGATGCGGAGGCCGAACGAAGCGGTGTCGACAGGGTTCCCGCCGGCGTCGAGTCGATCTCCGTGCCGTACGAGAATCTGAAGGGCGAGCGAGCCCCACACGAGGCGGCCCCGATTCACGACGAGCAGAGTCAAGTGGACTACATGATGCGCGCGTATGCCTCCTTCTCGACTCTCGACGGAGCGTCGCACGCGATCAAGCGGGTGGTGGACGAGATCGTGGGGCGTCGCGGCGGTGTCCTGGTGCACTGCGCAGCAGGTAAGGACCGCGCGGGGTGGACGGTCGCGACGGTGTTGCGCGCGGCAGGCGTCGACGAGGACGACATCGTCGCGGACTATCTGAGAAGCAACGATGCGATGGAGCCGTTGCTCGCGCACGTCCGCCGGACCTGGGCCGGACTCCACGACGTTCTGCCGACCGAGGCGATCCTGGGCGTTCGTGCGTCCTATCTGGAGCACGGATGGGCCACCATGGAGTCGAACCACGGTTCGTTCGGCGGATATCTGACCCACCTGGGTATCGATCGGGATCTCCGGCAACGCCTGACTGCCGCCCTCGTGCAGGGCTGAGCGGTAACCTCGCCCCATGCGCATCGGAAAGACCGCCCCGGACTTCGAGTTGCCGGACCATTCCGGTGAACTGCGTGCGCTGTCCGACCTGACGGCGTCGGGTCCGGTCGTCCTGTTCTTCTACCCGGCGGCCAACAGCCCCATCTGCACAGCCGAAGCGTGTCACTTCAGGGACCTGGGCACGGAATTCGACAGATTCGGCGCACAACGCGTGGGCATCAGTACCGACACCCGAGATCGCAACCATCATTTCGCGCTGCAGAGGTCGTTCGACTTTCCGTTGCTCTCCGATCCCGACGGGGCGGTCGCCGAACAGTTCGGAGTGCGTCGAGGCGGGTGGTTCACGCGGCGGCGTCGGCTCCGAGAGCTCGAACGCGGCCACTCGAACGCGGGCCGTCGCGGATATGTGAGGCAATTATTGTCCGTGAAGCGGACGACATTCGTGATCGATCGGCACCGAGTGGTGCGGATGACGGTGCGGAGCGAGCGCGGTCACGTGCATGCGACCAAGGCGCTCGAGTACCTGCGCTACCTGTCGTGAGAGTTGCTCGTTACGTTCCGAACGTCATTCGTTCGCGCCGCTGAACAGGGCGGTGTAGACGGCAGGCTTCGAAGCTTCGGCGTGTGCATCGGTCGATGCATCGTCAGGATGGCTGAAGAGTGCCTCGTTCTTGTCTTTGTGTTCCATTCCCCGAGCATGCCCCTGATTCGCCGCAATAGCCACTCGCCGCGCGGGCTGTCGTGGGTGTGCAGGGTGGGATACTGCTCGGGTGCCCGATGAATCCCTGTTCGACGCCCTCCGCCGTGAGCCCGACGCCGAGGCACCGAACCTTCATGCCGTCGACGCCGCGGACCGCCTCGTCCTCGATACCGTCGCCGAACTCCCCGGAATCGACAGGACCATGCCGATCGCGGTGATCGGCGACAGGTACGGAGCCATGACCCTCGGTGCCGTTTCCCTCGGTTTCACCGCGGTTCGCGTCCATCAGGACGCCGTCACCGGCGCGCGGGCACTCGAGCTGAACGCCGCGCGAGTCTCGTTGTCGGACTCCTACACCCAGCACACCCTGGGTGCCGAACTGCTGACCGGCGTGGGCACAGTACTGATGCAATTGCCACGAAGTCTGGCCGAACTCACCGAGATCGCCGAGCACATCGCGGCACACGCGTCGGCGGACGTCGTCGTCCTCGCAGGCGGGCGAGACAAACACATGACCCCCGCGATGAACGACGTCCTGAAAAAGTCGTTCGAGACCGTCACGGCCGGCCGCGGCCGGCAGAAAGCCCGAGTGCTCACCGCAACCGGGGCGGTGGCGTCGGGCATGACGTATCCGGTGAGCAAGCGGATTGCCGATGTGGACATGACGGTGGTGGCGCACGGTGCGGTGTTCGCGGGGGCCGGCCTCGATATCGGAACTCGTTTTCTGCTCGAGTACACACCGAAGATGCTGCCGCGAGCCCGCAGCGCCGTCGATTTGGGTTGTGGCACAGGGATTCTCGCCACCGAGCTGGCTCGGACCAGGCCCGATCTCGAGGTGATCGCGACAGATCGCTCGGCGGCAGCGATCGCATCGGCCTCGGCCACTGCGGCGGCGAACGGGACTCGAATTTCGGTGATCGCCGATGACGCGATGTCGACCTTCGATTCCGAATCGGTCGATCTGGTGGTCTGCAATCCACCGTTCCACGAGGGTGCCGCGGTGCACACGGGCGCGGCGAGCAAATTGTTCGTTGCCGCCGGTCGGGTGCTGCGACCGGGCGGACAGATGTGGACGGTCTACAACACACACTTGAACTACCGGCGTGAACTGGCCGACGCGGTGGGTCCCACCGATCTCATGGGCCGCAACGGCAAGTTCACCGTTGCTCGCTCGGTACGCCCGAGCGAGCAACGATGACTGTCAGGTGACCGGGCCGCCGTCTTCGGGAGTTCCGTCGATCTGTCCCCGGTTGCGCCCGAGGTCCTCGACAAGGGTGCCCTCGACGATCTCGGCCTGACGCTGGCCTTCCGCGTAGTCGATGTCGGGATCCTCGTCGGATTCCTCGACGACGTGGTCGACGAGTTCCTCGGTCAGTTCGTCGTCTGGAGTCTCGGTGATCGGGCGGTCGAGTTCCTCCTCGACGGCGATGTCGGGTTCTTCCTCGCTGAGCTTGAGATCCAGGCTCTCGCCCTCGGCAGCCTCGCGAGCGGTGGTGCCGAAGCTGTTGGCCTCGCTCCAATGGTCGGGGGGATCGACCACGGTGTCGCCGTCGTCGTTGCGCACCTCGTCGGAGTCGACGCTTTCACTGGGGTCCAAGGTCTGGTCGGGTCCGTCTTCGATTGCCATTTCCTCATACTGCCCGTTTCGATTCGGTGTCACACACGCGGTCGTCTCCGCGTGTGTGCCCGGTACCCGGTAGAGTCCGTTTTGTCCGTCGTAGAAGTTCTCCGCTCGGGAACTTTTGTCCGGATGTCAGACGTTCTACTGATGACCGACGGGGAGATCCCCGGTGGGGATCAGAACTTACGAAGGGAAGAGACACGGTGCGCACCTCCAGCAACCCGGTGTTCCGCAACCTGCCCAAGCAGCAGGGCGGCGGATACGCCACATTCGGATCTGCGACGGCTGGAGCCTCGCAGGCCGCAACCTTCGGCCAGCATCCCGGAACGCAGGCCGACCCGTACACCACGCAGCCCGCACAGCGGGCCATGACGATCGACGACGTGGTCACCAAGACCGGCATCACCCTCGGTGTGCTGAGCGTGACGGCGATCATCTCGTACCTGCTCGTCTCCAACAACACCGACTTGGCCATCCCGTTCGTCATCGGCGGTGGCTTGATCGGCTTCGGTCTGGTCATGTTCGCGACCTTCGGCCGCAAGATGGACAACAAGGCGATCGTGCTCGCGTACGCCGCAGCCGAAGGTGTGTTCCTCGGTGCGCTGTCGCTCATGTTCACCGGCGTCGAGTTCGGTGGGGTCGGTGGATCCGCCCTCATCGGCCAAGCAGTCCTCGGTACGTTCGGCGTGTTCTTCGGCATGCTGATCGTCTACAAGACCGGTGCCATCCGCGTCACCCCGCGCTTGACCCGCATGGTCGTCGGTGCCCTCATCGGTGTCGTCGTGCTGATGCTCGGCAATCTCGTCGCCAGCTTCTTCATGGAGGACGGCTTCGGACTTCGCTCCGGCGGACCGCTGGCCATCATCTTCAGCCTCGTCTGCATCGGCATCGCGGCGTTCAGCTTCCTGCTCGACTTCGACCAGGCCGATCAGCTGATCCGCGCACAGGCTCCCGAGAAGGCAGCCTGGGGCGTCGCGCTCGGTCTGACCATCACACTGGTCTGGCTGTACGTCGAGATCCTGCGTCTGCTGAGCTACTTCCAGAACGACTAGTACTCACGCGAAAAGCCCCGCCACTCCGTTGAAGGAGGGCGGGGCTTTTTCGTTGTGATGTCTCGGATCAGCTGAGGCGCTCGAGCACCATCGCCATACCCATGCCGCCGCCGACGCACATGGTCTCGACGCCGAACGTCTTGTCGTGGGTCGTCAGGTTGTTCAGCAGCGTGGTGGTGATGCGCGCACCGGTCATGCCGAACGGGTGGCCGATCGCGATGGCACCACCGGAGACATTGAGCTTGTCCTCTTCGATGCCTAGGTCGCGCGCCGAGCCGAGGACCTGCACGGCGAAGGCCTCGTTGATCTCGAACAGGTCGATGTCGGAGATGGACATGCCCGCGATCTTCAGCGCCTTACGGGTCGCCTCGATGGGTCCGAGGCCCATGATCTCGGGGGACGTGCCGGTCACACCGGTCGAGACGATGCGGGCCAGCGGGGTCAGGCCCAGTTCCTTGGCCTTGGTGTCGCTCATGATGACGAGCGCTGCTGCGCCGTCGTTGAGCGGGCACGCGTTACCGGCGGTGATGGTGCCGTTCGGGCGGAAGACCGGCTTGAGCTGGCTGATCTTCTCGTAGGTGGTGCCGGCGCGGGGGCCGTCGTCGGTGTTGACGACGGTGCCGTCGGGCAAGGTCACCGGGGTGATCTCCCGCTCGAAGAAGCCGGCGTTGATGGCCTCTTCGGCGCGGTTCTGGCTGCGGACGCCCCAGTGGTCCTGATCCTCGCGGGTGATGCCGGTGAGCAGCGCGACGTTCTCGGCGGTCTGGCCCATCGCGATGTACGCGTCGGGCAGCTCGCCGTTCTCGCGGGGATCGGTCCAGCTGTCCGCGCCCTCTTCCTGCGCCTTCTTGGTGCGGGCCTCGGCGTCGGCGAAGATCGGGTTGTGGCTCTCGGGCAGCGAGTCGGAGTTGCCGTGGACGAAGCTGGACACGCTTTCGACACCAGCGGAGATGAACACGTCACCCTCGCCTGCCTTGATCGCGTGCAGCGCCATGCGGGTGGTCTGCAGCGAGGAGGAGCAGTAGCGCGTGATGGTCGTTCCGGGCAGCGAGTCGTAGCCGAGTTGCACTGCGACGATGCGCGCGAGGTTGTTGCCCTGCATGCCGCCGGGCAGACCGCAGCCCAGGAGGAGATCGTCGATGTCCTTCGGGTCGAGCGAGGGCACCTTGGCCAGCGCTGCGGCGACCATCTGGGCGGTGAGGTCGTCGGGACGAATGTCCTTGAGCGACCCCTTCATGGCCCTGCCGATCGGTGAGCGCGCGGTGGCGACGATGACTGCCTCTGGCATGAGATCTCCTTCGAATCGATACTGCGTGACTTCAGTGCTACCGCCGGGTAGGCGATGTCTCCTGTCCGAACTTACAACCCCGCCGATCGGTCACCGGCACGACGTACGAGATCCTCCGACGCAGTGACGATCTCGGCGTCGAGCTCGGCGCTTCTCCGGCGCAGGAAGCGATCGAACGCGGCCGTCGCGCGGGGGATGGCCTTGCGTGACTCGGCGGCAGCGGACACGGTCGGCAGCTCGGGCAACGGGCCGCCGTGCCACACGCCCAGCGCCGATGCGAGTACCGGCAGAATCTGCTGAGCGGCGAGCTCGTACCCCGCGGCCGACGGGTGAAAGCGGTCGGCAGAGAACATGGTGTCGGGCGCTGCCAGGAACTCGGGGGAGAGCAGATCGGCGAGAGCCACCGGATGCCCGCCGGCGCTGAGAGTCCTGGCCGTCTGGGCGTTGGCGAGACGTCGACCCCAATTGCGGACGACGGTGCGCAGCGGCTGCGGGATAGCCGTCACGACACCGAGATCGGGGCACGTGCCCACTGCCACGATGCAGCCCTTGGCCGTCAATCGTTCGACGGCGTCGCCCAGCCGGGCCGCCGACGCCGGGATGGAGAACTTCTTGGTGACGTCGTTCGCGCCCACGAAGATGACCGCCGCGTCCGGGGGCGGGCCGGCGACGAACATCGCGTCGACCTGGCCTTCGAGCCCCTTCGAGGTGGCACCGGCAATCGCTTTGGTGCTCAATCGAATTCGTTGCCCGGTTTCCTCGGCCAGTCCGCGGGCGATCAGTACGCCTGGCACTTCGTCGGCTACGGTACAGCCCACGCCGGCAGCGGTGGAGTCGCCGAAGATCATCAGATGAATATCTGCTGAATTTCCTATCCGCCACCGTTCCGGGGCCGCGCATCCCGCGGTGTAGACGCCGTCCGCCTCCGGTGGCTTGGCGGTGGTGCGCCCGATGACGCCGCGGGCCGCCGCGGCCTGCGCCATCAGATGTCGGTACGCGGCCCAGGATGCAGTCCCTGCTCCGGAGCCTGCAAGTACTGTCGCGGCGCTCGCTTTCGCTGCGGTACGCCATCCGCTCGCCGTCACAGATCGATCCCTCTCCTCGTGCCGTTGTCACCATCGTATGCGGGGTATCGACGGCCGTGACCGAGAGTGAAACAGGTGCATCTGGGAAGATGGAGCAATGCGCATCGCACAGCACATCACCGAACTCATCGGCAACACCCCGTTGGTGAAGTTGTCCACCGTCGTCGGCGACGGTGCAGGCACTGTCGCGGCCAAGATCGAGTACCTCAACCCGGGTGGTTCGTCCAAGGATCGCATCGCGGTGAAGATGATCGACGCGGCCGAGGCAGCAGGGGAACTGAAGCCCGGCGGCACCATCGTCGAGCCCACGTCCGGCAACACCGGCGTCGGTCTCGCCCTGGTCGCTCAGCAGCGTGGCTACAAGTGCGTTTTCGTGTGCCCCGACAAGGTCGGCGAGGACAAGCGCAACGTGCTGCGCGCCTACGGAGCCGAGGTCGTCGTCTGCCCCACAGCTGTCGCACCCGAAGACCCCAACAGCTACTACAGCGTCTCCGATCGACTCGTCCGCGAGATCGACGGAGCCTGGAAGCCCAACCAGTACTCCAACCCGGCCGGCCCGGCCAGCCACTACGAGACCACCGGCCCCGAGATCTGGGCCGACACCGACGGCAAGATCACGCACTTCGTCGCAGGCGTCGGTACCGGCGGAACCATCTCCGGCACCGGCAAGTACCTCAAGGAGGTCTCCGGCGGCAAGGTCAAGGTCATCGGCGTCGACCCCGAGGGCTCGGTCTACTCCGGCGGAACCGGGCGCCCGTACCTCGTCGAAGGTGTCGGCGAGGACTTCTGGCCGACCGCCTACGACCCGTCCATCCCGGACGAGATCATCGCCGTCTCCGACAACGACTCGTTCGACATGACTCGGCGTCTCGCTCGTGAGGAAGGCCTGTTGGTCGGCGGTTCGTGCGGCATGGCTGCCGTCGCCGCGATCCAGGTCGCCGAGCGCGAAGGTCCCGACGCCCTCGTCGTCGTACTGCTGCCCGACGGTGGCCGCGGCTACCTGGCCAAGATCTTCAACGACTCGTGGATGTCCTCGTACGGCTTCCTGCGTTCGCGTCTGGACGGCAAGACTCACGAGACCTCCGTGGGCGAGGTGTTGCGCGGAAAGTCCGGCGCATTGCCGGATCTGGTGCACACCCACCCGTCGGAGACCGTCCGCGACGCCATCGAGATCCTGCGCGAGTACGGCGTCTCGCAGATGCCGGTCGTCGGCGCCGAGCCTCCCGTCATGGCAGGCGAAGTCGCGGGCAGCGTCACCGAACGCGACCTTCTCAGTGCCGTGTTCGAGGGTCGCGCCGCGTTGGCAGACCCGGTCGCCAAGCACATGAGCGAGCCGTTCCCACTGATCGGTGCCGGCGAAACCGTCTCCGACGCCACCAAGGCACTCGGCGAATCCGATGCGCTGATGGTCGTCGAAGAAGGTAAGCCCGTCGGCGTCATCACTCGCCACGACCTGCTCGGATTCCTCAGCAAGGGCGCCTAGGCATGTGAACGGAAGCTCGTAGCCTGCTACGAGTTTCCGTTCACATGCGGCGCAGCCGCTCTACCGCACTGCGCTGGTTCCGGTCAGTGCCTGGCCGATCACGAGTTGGTGGACCTCGGATGTGCCCTCGTAGGTGAGGACGGATTCGAGGTTGTTGGCGTGACGGAGCACCGGGTATTCCAGCGTGATTCCGTTGGCCCCCAATATCGTTCGGCATTCGCGAGCGATCTTGATGGCCTCGCGCACGTTGTTGAGCTTGCCCAGTGACACTCGCTCGCCCGGCAGTTCGCCCTTGTCCTTGAGTCGGCCCAGATGCAAAGCGAGCAGCTGGCCCTTGCCGAGCTCGAGGGCCATGTTCGCGAGCTTGGCCTGAGTGAGCTGGTACCCGGCGAGGGGCTTGTCGAACACCGCGCGGGTCTGCGAGTACTCGATCGCCGATTCGATGCAGTCCCGCGCCGCGCCCATCGCGCCGAAGACGATGCCGAAGCGCGCCTCGTTGAGGCAACTCAGAGGTCCGCGCAGACCGCTGGCCTCGGGCAGCATGGCGTCGGCAGGCAGTCGGACGTCGTCGAACACCAATTCGCCGGTGATCGAGGCACGCAGCGACAGCTTCTTCTTCACGGTGTTGGCGGTGAATCCCGGTGTATCGGTGGGAACGACGAATCCGCGGATCTTGTCGTCGGTCTGAGCCCACACGACGGCGACGTCGGCGACGGGTCCGTTGGTGATCCACATCTTGCTGCCGTGGAGGATCCAGTCGTCACCGTCGCGCTTGGCGCGGGTGAGCATGCCGCCGGGGTTCGATCCGTAATCGGCCTCGGTGAGCCCGAAGCAGCCGATCAGCGATCCCTCGGCCATTCCCGGAAGCCACTGCTGCTTCTGCTCCTCGGAGCCGTACTTCCAGATGGCGAACATCGCGAGCGAGCCCTGCACCGAGACGAGCGATCGGATGCCGGAGTCGATCGATTCGAGCTCGAGGCAGGCCAGGCCGTACGCCGTCGCGGACGTTCCGGCGCATCCGTAGCCCTCGAGGTGCATGCCCAACAGGCCCAGCGAGCCCAGCTCCTTGGCCAGCTCGCGCGCCGGCACCGTGCCCTCGTCGAACCAATCGGCGATGTGCGGACGAATGCGCTCGTTACCGAACTTGCGGACGGTGTCCCGGATCTGACGTTCCTCGTCGTCGAGGAGTGAATCGATCGCGAACAGTTCGTCGACGCTCTGGGAGTTGGCCACGGTGCCTCTTTCCGCTGGGGGTTGTCTTCGCAGGTTACCCACGCCCCCGCGCGGCGACGCAGGCCGATTAGGGTGGAGGCCATGAGTGAGCAGCGCAGCAAGGCAGACAACACGTCCTGGCAGGGCTTTTCCACCAAGGCGGTCCATGCCGGCTACGAGCCGGATCCGCTGACCGGTGCGGTGAACGTGCCGATCTACGCCAGCTCCACCTTCGCTCAGGACGGCGTCGGCGGCATGCGCAGTGGATTCGAGTACGCGCGCACCGGCAATCCGACGCGTCGGCCGCTCGAGGCCAATCTCGCGGCCATCGAGTCCGGCACCTACGGTCGCGCGTTCTCCTCCGGCATGGCGGCCACGGACTGCCTGTTGCGCTCGGCGCTGCGTCCCGGTGATCACCTCGTCATCCCCAACGACGCCTACGGCGGCACGTACCGGTTGATCGACAAGGTCTTCACCCAGTGGGGCATCGAGTACTCGGTGGCTGCAGTGTCGGACGTCGACGAGGTACGCGCGGCGATGCGTCCGAACACCAAGCTCGTCTGGGTCGAGACGCCCACCAACCCACTGCTCAACGTCGGAGACATCGAGGCATTGTCGGGCGTTGCGCACGAGGGTGGGGCCAAGCTCGTCGTCGACAACACCTTCGCGTCGCCGTATCTCCAGCAGCCTCTGAGCCTCGGTGCCGACGTGGTGCTGCACTCGACGACCAAGTACATCGGCGGACACTCCGATGTCGTCGGCGGCGCCCTGGTGACCGACAGCGAGGAACTGGACACGGCCTTCGCGTTCCTGCAGAACGGCGCGGGTGGCGTTCCCGGACCGTTCGACGCGTTCCTGACCTTGCGCGGCATCAAGACTCTCGCGCTGCGGATGGAGCGACACAGCGACAATGCCGAGAAGATCGTCGAATTCCTCGACGGGCATCCGGCCATCTCGCAGGTCATCTACCCCGGGCTCGAATCTCACCCGTCTCATGCTGTCGCCGCGAAGCAGATGCGACGGTTCGGCGGGATGGTCTCCGTTCGTCTGGCCGGAGGTAAGCAGGCTGCGCTGGACTTCTGCGCGAAGACCGAGATCTTCACGCTCGCCGAGTCTCTGGGCGGCGTCGAATCGTTGATCGAGCATCCCGGTGCGATGACCCACGCCTCGACGGCCGGTTCGTTGCTCGAGGTGCCCGACGATCTGGTGCGTCTGTCGGTCGGTATCGAGGACGGCGCCGATCTGGTCGGTGACGTCGAGCAAGCGCTGGCATGATCGTCGCACTGATCGACTCGGGCCTCGGGATGCTCCCGACGGCTGCGCGGCTACGACAAGCGCGCCCCGAGCTCGATCTGGTGCTGATGATGGACCCCGACAACGCTCCGTGGGGTCCGAAGCCGGATGCGTGGGTGATCGACCGGGTGGTCGGAACCGCTCGGCATGCCGTCGAACTCGGTGCCGAGGTGGTCGTGCTGCCGTGCAACACCGCCAGTGTGACGGCGCTGAGTCACGTTCGGGCCGCGCTCGGTGACACGATTCCGGTGGTGGGTACCGTTCCGGCGATCAAACCCGCTGCAGCGGTGAGTGATCGGATAGCGATCTGGGCGACGGCGGCCACGACCGCGAGCGCCTATCAGGGGCGTTTGATCGAGCAGTTCGCCTCGCACCGAACGGTGACGAGTGTGGCGTGCCACGGTCTGGCGGATTCGATCGACCGTGGTGACGAGCGGGGGATCGGTGCCGCCATCACCGCGGCCGTGGCCGCGACACCCGCGGACGTCGAATCGATCGTGCTGGGTTGCACGCACTACCCACTGGTGTTGGACCGGATCGTCTCGCAGCTGCCGGGCGGCGTCACGATGTTCGACAGCGCCGAGGCGGTGGCCAACCAGACGGTGCGACGCGTCGACGAAGTCGGTTCGAGCGGTTCGGGCACCGGCCGTGTCTCGGTGTGGTTGAGCGGAATCGAGGGCGACTTGCCCGGGAGCGCGCAGCGGTACCGCGAAGGAAAACTGCTGCGGGGCGACGCACGAGCCGAGCAACACTGACCGTCGGGGAATGCGGGGCCCTCCCGAGCGTTGTCTTTCACTGAGCTAACGGTTACTGCGGTGAAGGGAAACACATGGTCGGCGTGGGCACTCGGACTCCAGTGGAACGGACGGCGGTGCGCATGCCGCATCGGTACGCGTTCTGGGTCGTAGGCGTCGCCTTCCTGGTCTTGATGGCCTCGGCGTCGGCACCGTCACCGCTGTACCCGGTGTATCAGCAGGCCTGGGGATTCAGCGCTCTCACCCTCACAGTGATCTTTGCCGTCTATGCGGTCGCGTTGCTGTCCACGTTGCTCACCGTCGGTAGTCTGTCGGACCACATCGGGCGCAAACCCATTCTGATCGCCTCACTGATTCTCCTCGCTGTCAGCTTGATGCTGTTCATCGTCGCCGACAGCGTCCCGGTACTCCTCGCGGCTCGCGTCGTGCAGGGAATTGCCGCGGGTGCGGCCACCGGTGCGCTGAGCGCAGCCGTCATCGACCTGCAGCCCGACGCGTCCACCGGACCGTTGCTCAACAGCGTCGCGCCCTCCCTCGGGCTGGCAAGCGGCGCGCTCGGGGCCGGATTGCTGGTCCAATTGGCACCTGCGCCCGACATCTTGGTGTTCGCGCTGCTGATCGGCGCGGCACTGATCCTCGCGGTGGCACTGCTGTTCGTCCCCGAGACCTCGGCACTGCGTGGCTTCGATTCCCGCCGTCACCTCGCCTCGACCCTGCTGCCGAGGATGTCGATCCCCACGTCGGTGCGGGCACCGTTCCTGCTCATCGCTCCCGCTCTGTTCGCGACCTGGTCGCTCGGCGGGTTTCATCTCTCGCTCGGGCCGTCGATCATCGGCACGGTGTTCGACGTGGACAACCACATAGTGGGTGGGTTGGAGATCTTCGCGATGTTCGCCTCGGGCGCGGTGGCAGCTGCAATGGTACGCAACGGGTTTCCCCGCACCGTGATGATGATCGGGGCGACGGTGTTGGCGGCAGGTGTCGCGCTCTCCCTGGTGTCGGTGCAGATCGAGTCGATCGTGCTGTACTTCGTCGGGGCTGTCATCGCCGGATCGGGCTGGGGAGCAACGTTCCTCGGTTCGATGCGCACGCTCGGCGCGCTGGTCCCCGCAGCGGAGCGAGGCGGAGTGTTCGCCACGACGTTCGTCATCAGCTACCTCGCGTTCAGCCTGCCCGCCGTGGTCGCCGGGCTGGCCGTGCACCGCCTCGGTCTGAGCACGACGGTGCAGGTGTACGGAGGGTTCGTCATCACGCTCGCGCTGATCTCGGTTCTCGGATTCTCGCTGGCGCAGCGGCGAGATCGATAGTGCACCAGAGCTTGTGAGTTCTCCTCTGCCGAGGGTGAGCGAGTACTCCTACCCGATCGGGTAGTTCGGTCGAGTCGTTGGCAGGGTTCCCGCCCCGAGGTGTTCCCACGCGGTATCGGGCAGGGGAGTGTGGTCATCAGTGAGACGCCGATCACAGAAGAAGGCGTCTTGTACTCACACTCACCGAGGAGACACCGATGGTCATCGAGCTCAATCAGATCTGGGAATTCCCCATCAAGGAGTTTCACCCGCTGCCGCGCGCCAAGCTGGGAGTCGGCGCCCACGACATGATCGGTGTCGAGGCCAAGGAACTCGGATTCAAGCGCTCGCTGCTGGTCACGACCGGTCTGCGCGGATCGGGCATCATCGAGGAACTGATCGGCAAGATCGAGTACCAGGGCGTCGAGGTGGTCCTTTACGACAAGGTCGAGTCCAACCCCAAGGACTACAACGTCATGGACGGTGCCGCGCTGTACCAGAAGGAGAAGTGCGACAGCGTCATCTCCGTCGGTGGTGGCTCGAGCCACGATGCGGCCAAGGGCATCCGCGTCGTCGTCGCCCACGACGGCCGCAACATCAACGAGTTCGAGGGATTCTCCAAGTCCACCAACAAGCAGAACCCGCCGCACATCGCCGTATCGACCACTGCCGGAACGGGTTCGGAGACATCCTGGGCCTACGTCATCACCGACACCTCGGACATGGAGAAGCCGCACAAGTGGCTCGCCTTCGACGAGGCGTCGACACCGACGCTGGCACTGGACGACCCGCTGCTCTACTACACCTGCCCTCAGCAGTGGACCGCGTTCTGCGGCTTCGACGTCCTCGCCCACGGTGCCGAGCCGTACGTCTCGCGGCTGGACTTCGCGCCGTCGCTGGGAAACGCGATCTACTCGATCGGGCTGGTCTCCAAGCATCTTCGTGAAGCTGTGTACGACCCGGGCAACCTGAAGGCTCGCGAGGGCATGATGAACGCCCAGTACATCGCCACACAGGCCTTCAACTCCGGTGGACTCGGCGTCATCCACTCGATCTCGCACGCGATCAGCGCCTTCTACGACAGCGCGCACGGCCTCAACAACGCCATCGCTCTACCGCGCGTGTGGGAGTACAACCTGCCCTCGCGCTACGAGCGTTACGCCGAGATCGCCGTGGCCATGGGCGTGGACACGAAGAACATGACCACCGTTCAGGCTGCCGACGCGGCAGTCGAGGCGGCCATCAGGCTCGCCAAGGACGTCGGAATTCCGGACAACTTCGGATCGATCCGTTCGGCGACGTACGACAAGAACCGGATGAACACCGGCAAGTACGCCGGCAAGGGCGACGTGATCAAGGGCGACGAGAAGTCGGTTCTGAAGATCTCCGAGCACATCCAGGAGGACTGGTGCACCCCGGGTAACCCCCGTGAGGTGACCGTCCAGTCGATGATCCCCGTCGTCTCGCACGCGATCAACGAGTCTTACTGATGCTTCGCAGTGGTGCGGTTGTGTGCCCCGGGCGGTGCACAATCGCACCACTGCGCCGCCTGAAAGGAAGCACATGACCTCGCTGTCGACAGTGCGTAGCGACGACACCGGCACCGTTCGATTCACCGACGCCGCCGATCTGCAACGCGCGCTCGGAGAGCAGGACTACATCGCGGACGACGATCTCGCCACCGTGGTGCATCTGGCGACAGCACTCGATCGCCCACTGCTGCTCGAAGGCCCCGCGGGCGTGGGCAAGACCGAGCTGGCGAAGTCCCTGGCCGCGGCGAGCGGACGCAAGCTGGTGCGCCTGCAGTGTTACGAGGGTCTCGACGACAATCGGGCCCTCTACGAGTGGGACTACGCCAAGCAACTTCTGCACGTGCAGATGCTGCGGGAGCACATCGGCGCACTCACCCAGCACGTCACCGACATCGACGACGCCTCGAAGATGCTCGCCGCCAAAGACTTCGGCCTCTACTCCGAGCCCTTCCTCGCCGTGCGGCCCCTGTTGGAATCGGTGCTCTCCGAGGAGCCGGTGGTGCTCCTGGTCGACGAAGTCGATCGCACCGAGGAATCGATGGAGGCACTGCTGCTCGAAGTACTTGCCGAGAAGCAGGTGACGATCCCCGAGGTCGGATAATCGAGATGGAAATGCAGACAGCGACGTTTGAGGGCCGACGACAGCTCACGAGTGTCGTTGGAGGTCAGTATCACCCACGGATCGCTGCGCGCGGTGAACGTACCGACCTCGGGGATCGTCACCTGCTTCTCGGCAAGTACTTCGAGCAGCAGTGCCTCCATCGATTCCTCGGTGCGATCGACTTCGTCGACCAGGAGCACC